>NZ_JBSLYH010000050.1:0-54559 GCF_055793305.1 Calyptranema fuscum S582 | reverse complement strand
TCAGACAAGCCTAAGCTGAGGTAGTGCCGCTTCCCGCCGAAAGAGAAGACCAATTGGAGCCGCTCGTTACTGGTTTTGACTTGCACAGAACCAGATTTTGACTTTTTGCGTTGTCTTGATTTTGAGTACATAGCCTGGAAGTCGGTGAGGAAGGATGCTACTCAGGCTACCCCAATTACCCCAATCTTTACCCCAATCCGTTATCCAACGTGACCTAAAGATACCTAAATTAATACAGACGAACTAATCACCTACAGAAGAGGCACATAACTGAAAAAGCCGCCCAGAGGCAGCTTTCAGCGTTGTTTTAAGGGTTTCATCTCATATGGGCGATACTGGATTCGAACCAGTGACCCCTTCCGTGTGAAGGAAGTGCGCTACCACTGTGCTAATCGCCCCGGTTATGACTCGGATTGGATGAGTTGCACCCGTTCCTCGCTAAACTAGTGTAACCCAGAATTTGAACATTTGAGACAGCGTCATGGGTCGTCTCGCTATCCCGTTTTAAAAGTGCGATCGCCTATGTCTTTGCCGTTGAGTAGTGTTTTTGTCACATTGGCAGAGGTTGCAGACACAGGACTGGTTGAGTTTTATACTCAGGTTTTAGGGCAGCAACCGACGTTACACATCCCGCATGTGTATGCCGAGTTTCAATTGCCGGGGCTGCGGTTAGGCATTTTTCAACCCAAGGTGGGGCATGATGTGGAGTTTCGTGCGCCGACCAGTGGTGGAATGAGTCTTTGTTTAGAAGTTAACGACTTAGAAATAGCGATCGCGTTTCTCACCGAACTGGGATATGCACCCTTGGGAGACATTGCGATCGCTACTCATGGGCGAGAGATTTATGCCTATGATCCGGCTGGAAATCGACTAATTTTGCACGAAGCTCGACAAGCCGATTGATAGCTTACACCTTGCGCTCAATCACTACAGTAAGTTTTGCCACCAATGCCCCGATCGCGCCTAGCGCGGCAACGATGGGGAAAAGGGCAGTGGCAACGACACCGCCCACAACACCGACGGTCATAGGAATTTCGATCAATGTATGTCCATCCTCGGTTTTGACGATGATGCGACGAATGGTGCCTTGATGAATCAGTTCTTTGACTTTTGTGACCAATGCATCCCCTGTGATCTTAAATTCTTCAACCCGAATGTCTTCTTCTGAAGGGGGTGTTGTATTGACCGGAATTGGTTCAAATTCAGGGTTGGGAACGGTATCTTGAACAGAGTCTTGTAGATTTGTCATGATTCATACTCCCTTGAATCTGTAGTGAAAAAGATTTCTGGTGTTGCAAACACTAAATTTTTCGGCGTAAGGTTTGGAGACGGTGCCCCCGCGCAGGAGTTCCACTCCTGCATCCCGTTGTAAAGTGTCTAATTGGGCTTACTAAAATAAACAACGTCTTTTCTCTAGTATGAATTTTTTGAGCAAAACTAGCGTCCTACTTTCGGACTAACCCAATCGATGTGTGGCATTTATGTTGAGAAGTGCGGCGTTGCCGCACTTCTCAACATAAACTTCCGGGTTTTGATTGATTTGTGATCCTAAGTTTGGATGAAAATAGTTTAGGGCGTGTTTTAAAGCTCGCTAAGAGGGTTGTTTTTTCGGGCGCGAAGCGCCCGAAAAAACAACTTCTAAAACAGACCCCAAGTAACTAGTGTTGCAAACACAAAATTTTGCAACATGGGGGTTTGGGGGCTGCGCCCCCAAGAGGGGGTTTTACCCCCTCCACCCCCTCTAAAACTTTTAAGTTGGTGTACTCGATTAAGCGACATAAGAAAACATGGTGCTGCAACAATCTGCTCTGGTTTTGGCGATCGCAGCAGGGTTAGATTATCTCATTGGCGATCCCTGGAATTGGCTCCATCCAGTGCAGATTATGGGTTGGGGCATTCATCACTACAGCCAATTTGTCTTGCAGCGGGTCAAACAACCCTGGTTGCTGCGTGGGGCAGGCATGGTTTTAGCGCTGGGGTTGGTCGGTTTGAGTGGGGCGGCGGGATGGTTGATCGTACAAGCCGCCGGTCAGATTCATGGGGCAGTGGCGATCGCCGTTGAGAGCATTCTGCTGGCAAGTTGTTTTGCCGGCCGCAGTCTCAGGGTAGCAGCGGACGATGTTTTGCAACCGTTGGTGGCAGGTGATTTAGAAACAGCGCGTCGCCATTTGAGCCGCTATGTCGGACGAGACACCGACCAATTATCAGAGCCAGACATTTTACGGGCAGTTTTTGAAACGGTGACTGAAAATGCGACGGATGGGGTCATGGCACCTTTGTTTTATGCCATTTTGGGGGCAATGCTGGCGATCGCCCCGGCACCGTTTGCCCTTGCCTATAAAGCTGCCAGTACCCTGGATTCAATGGTGGGCTATCGCGATGCACCTTACACTCATCTGGGTTGGTTCAGTGCCCGTCTTGACGACGTGCTCACCTGGATACCCTGTCGGCTGACAGTTTTTACCATTGCATTGCTGTCGGGTAAACCCCGTCACGTCTGGCAGATTTGCTGCCGCGATGCCCCCCAAGACCCCAGCCCCAATGCCGGTTGGAGCGAATGTGCCTATGCAGCCGCTCTGGGGGTACAGGTTGGGGGTGTCAATAGCTATCGCGGTATGGTAAAACACAAACCCCTGTTGGGCGATCGCATCCAGCCCATTACGCCTTCAATAATTCAGCAAGCAACCCACCTGACCCGCTATAGTTTTCTCATCTGGGTATTGCTTGCACTCGCCGTCTTGGTACTAAAACCGTAAGGATTGTGGATTTCATAAAATCCAAGTTCTTTATAAAAGAGCGACGGCTCCGCCGTCACTCTCTCCAGCCAAATAACAGGTTCATGAATTCTGTGATCCTAATCCAGCGAGTGCGGCAAACTCTATTCTGTCCGGCGTTGTATTCCTTATTCTCTCCCCTATCGCTTACCTATGTCGCCTGAAATTGTTGAAATTCTATCTGCCGAAGAAATCCGTCGTACGATGACCCGACTGGCATCGGAGGTGATTGAACGGGCTGGTGATCTATCAAATTTGGTGTTGCTGGGAATTTATACTCGGGGAGTACCGTTGGCAGAAATGTTAGCCCGACAGATTGAAGTCCTAGAACAATTTCAGGTACCTGTTGGATCGTTAGATATTACGTTCTATCGGGATGATCTAGATCAAATTCAGTTACGTACTCCAGCACGCACAAAAATTTCATTTGATGTCACCGGCAAAACCGTCTTATTGGTAGATGATGTGATTTATAAGGGACGAACCATTCGCGCTGCACTCAACGCCGTCAATGAATATGGTCGCCCCGCAACAATTCGCCTAGCCGTATTAGTCGATCGGGGACACCGAGAAGTACCGATTCATCCCGATTTTACAGGGAAGAAACTACCCACCGCCAAGGAAGAACAAGTCAAAGTCTATCTGCACGATATTGATGGACGAGATGCTGTCGAACTGATGACCCGCAGTCGATTTTAGTCCTCCATGAGCCAACGATAGGATCATGTGCGATCGCTAAAATACTGGAAAACTTACGGTTAGGCGATCGCCCAAGTCCCTCATGGTAAACGTAACCCAACTTTTTTGGGCAATACCACCCCTCACAGATAGAAAAGCGGATCACATTTGTGCGATCGCACCTCTCAATGCTAAGATAAGTTGCAACGCTGGTGTAGCTCAGTTGGTAGAGCAGCTGATTTGTAATCAGCCGGTCGCAGGTTCGAGTCCCGTCACCAGCTTCGTCATAATAAGGGATTGAGGTTTGGTTGGGAAGGATTCTATCCTTCTCAATCCCTCTGAGAAACCCCAGATTATGCCAAAAATTTAAGCCAGATTTAAGCCATATTGCTGGCTTAAGGAAAGCCAAGACAGTAATGTAGTGTGAGGCACGTCAACCACCACTAAGGCTCCTTAGGATGCGGCTCTATGGAAACTCAGACCTTATCCGATAAAGAAATTGATCAAAGAACTACTGAGATCAATGCCCGGTTAAAAGCTGGTAAGGTAGGAGTTCGAGTTGAGCGACGAGGCAGTTGTCTTTCCCTCGTGGCAACGCTGCCACCACGTCCTGGCTCAAAGTCCAAGCGAACAAAACCCCATCAACAAAGAATTGCGCTAAGGCTTCTGACAAATCCTAAAGGGCTGAGGCAGGCTGAGGAAGAAGCAAAACTCTTAGGAGCCAGGCTTGCCACACGACAGTTTGCTTAGAACCTCTATGATGATAGGGGAGTACTTTTTCGTAAAGGGTAGATAAAACAAGGGTGTAACGGCTATCTTTGGCGTTGCATAATAGAGGATGATGTAGCATCCAGGAAAGCAATTAGCAAAGCTGCTTTCTGAACTAGAAAAATTAAGAGAGGAGGAAGATTCATGAATCGATACAGCATGCTCGTTCAGTAGTCAGATGAGGATCAACTCTTCTTAGTCACGATCCCAGAATTTTCTGAACTGGTTGTCATGTCTTGCACTCACGGAAAAACTCGCGAAGAAGCTATTCGCAGCGGTGAAGAGGTGATTGAAATGTACCTGGAAGCTTGGCAAGCAGAAGATAAAGTGATTCCCGAACCCAGCACACTTCAGGTTGCTTGATGCTCTTGGTGATTGCGATGGTATACCCTCGGTCGCAAGTACGACCTATAGCCAGTTGGGGTGGTCTAATTTAATAATGTGATGCATGAAAAAAGCCGCACATCGTGCGGCTTTTTTCATGCGTTGTCAACTATATCGAACGGACAGTTCCCCAGCATGACGGATTCATTCGTGGATGATCTTTAAGCTCACACCAAGGGTTTCGTTTGGGCAGGGCGATCGCCATAGACGATATAGCGAGAATTTTGGTAGAGTTTGGGCAAATTGAGTCGATGTTCTCGGCGAGTTGCCAAATAATGGGCTTGATATTTCTGCATTAATTGCTTTGCCTGGTTGGTTGTCAGATCGCCATATCCTGCCAGGAGTCGATCTTCGACCAGAGGGCGTTGATCGGTTGTGCGGCTTAAATTTGCCCAGGGGTCAACACTACCACCGAGATCGCTGAGCCGATCGATCCATTCCACTACTCCTGTTGCGGTGGGTGGAATTTGCTTAAAATTTGCAATGGTGGCTCGTTCGGCTAGCCAGCTGAAGCTGACCAAATCTACGGGCGGTGCAATAAAGACGGCATCTTTGGGCGTATTATCCTGCACCCAGGCGAATAATTTTTGCATGGGCGCATCAACATTTTGCTCTTCTCCCGGAAATGCTTGCAGCGCCTGAATTTGCAAATGAAACGTCAGGGATTGCAGCACACACGCCAGCACCAAGCTACTCAGACAGATGCCTTTCAACCATTGTTCTGTCCGCTGATTAGACCATAGACAGGTCAACAGACAGGTGACCAGCAAACAGGTATTAAGCGACAGCATAATATCCCCAAAGCGAAAGGGATAGTACACCAGAAATTGACCCTGTAAATCGAAAGGTGCGATCGCCAATCCTAGCCCAAACGGAATCAAGCTAATCAGGGTGAAGTGGGCTAAGCCCAGGCGACGATCTTGTACGTCTGATTTTTGTCGATGGGCAGGGGTGGTATGGATAACGGCATAGCTAATAGCAAAAATAATCAGATAAATCGCGAGTTTGAGCCACTCCCACGATTGCCAGGAGAGGGGATTGAGATGATGCGGCGATCGGATAAACACACTGATAAACGACGGAGTAAACCGACTCGGTGGCGTTGCCGTCCACACATGTTCTAACACTGGTTGAATTGAAAAAACACTGGCGCAGCCATAGATCCCCAGCAAAATGCCGTTATGGTGCCACGGTCTGAGGGGTAGCTTGCGGTGAACCAGCATCCACCCTACAGCGGTCAAAAATGCCCACCCACCCACCAGGGTATGGAACGAGGTGGCTAACCCCAGCATCAATGCCATCCATCGATAGCGAGCTGTAAGCAGAAAGGCGATCGCCCAGAGGACAAATCCATAGGCAATAGCTTTAGATTCCAATGCTTTCAGCAACCACTCAAAGGCTGCCGCGCCCTGATCTGGATTGACATAGAGAAATAAACCCAGTGCAAAAACCAGCAGTTGGGCAGGCAACTGGAGGCAATGGCGCAGAGCAACCAATCCCGATGCAACCCCTGCATAGCACACCAGGCGACCCAGGATGGAGGTCACCCCAAAGCCCCAATGAGCTGCCATCGTGCCAAACACGGCAATAAAGGGCAAGCGATAGCCAGCGGGCTGATTTAAATACCAGTCGTTGGGAATCCAACTGGGGTCGGCGTGCTGTCGGGCAAACGGTAAAATATCGACTTCATTGGTGATGCCCATATTGCCGTCGATCAGCCATTTCAAACTGATAAAGGCAGTTAACAACAAAATTTCTAATAGCGTCCATCCTACATTTTGCAGCACAGGCGGGTGGGGTTTGCCCTCCCATGAGCGGGGTTCAGCCTCGCCACCTCCCAAAAAACTTTTAATTGGGTATACTAACCCATCTCGCCATTTACCGGGATGAAATTTGCCATAAATTGTCTGCAAAATTTGGATTCCTCAAAAATACGGGCAAGGCATCTCCTATACTCGATCAGGTAATTGATTAAGCAACGTAGTCTATGCCGCAGGGTCAGCGATCGCAACCAACCAGTTATACCACCCACCCCACACCAGGCATGGATAACGCTGTATCAGACGCCATCTGTCCCGCTTTTTCACTGGTCATTCCAGCCTATAACGAGCAACAGGGCATCATTCCCGTGTTAGATGACCTGAAAGCCATCCTCAATACCGCTGCGTGTGAGTATGAACTGATTGTGGTCAATGATGGTTCGACTGATGAGACGGGCAAATTGTTGCGCACCTATGGCGGCATTCGCTTGATCGAGCACAATCGCAACTTAGGCTATGGGGCATCGCTCAAAACTGGGGTGCGCTATGCTAAATATCCGCTCATTGCCATTACCGATGCCGATGGCACCTATCCCAACGACCGCATTCCCGAACTGGTGAACCTCGCGAAACAAGCGGATATGGTCGTGGGTGCAAGAATTGGCGAAAATGTCCGGTATTCCCCAATTCGTAGAATTCCTAAGTGGTTTTTGGTGCATTTTGCCCAGTGGTTAACGCGATCGCGTATTCCTGACCTCAACAGTGGCATGAGGGTGTTTGACAAAACTATTGTCAACCGCTTTATCACCATCTTGCCTGATACCTTTAGCTTTACCACCAGCATTACAGTTGCCATGTTGATGAATAACTACGTGGTGCATTACGAGCCGATTAGCTATCGTCCCCGAGTCGGAAAAAGCAAAATCAAACCAATCCGCGATACGCTGCGGTTTATTCAGTTGATCTTGCGGACGGGGATGTATTTTGCTCCGTTGAGAGTATTTTTACCCCTTGCAGGCATATTTTTTAGCGGATTCCTGTTTACGCTGGTGCAAGACTTGTTTATTCGAGATGATCTGACTGATCGAACGCTGATTTTGTTAATTGCGGCAACGCAAATTGCCATGTTTGCCCTGCTAGCCGACATGATTGATAAACGAACCGGGAGATTGTAGGCACGAGTAAACTCAATTGAACGTTTTACACCGGGGTGCAGGGGTTCCACCCCTGCGTGGGGGCTGCGCCCCCACCCCTCATATTGCAAAATTTAGGGTTCGCAACACCAGGGATCCTGGTTGACTGACAAAACTCCCGAAACCCTTATTCTCTCGTAGGTTGGGTTAGCGTTAGCGTAACCCAACAGAACCTTTGCTAGTGTTGGGTTTTACGCTGTTCAACCCAACCTACGAAAAAGATTTGTCAGTCAACCAGCCAGGGATCATAGAGTCATTAACCCGTAATTCTATTTGGGAGAGCGACGGCTTCGCCGTCGCTCTCCCAAGCGGAATTAGGTTCGATCAAACTCATGATCCTCAAGAGATCAACGTCTGATTTTTCTGAATTCGGGTATGATTTGCCTGATTCCCCATGTTTTTCTTCCATTGCTTTAGCAGGCGAGTAGGTTTATTGTGGCGCAGGTTCATCTCGAAAATATCTATAAAAGTTTTCCCAACCGTTCTGGAAAATCCGCATCAACCCCATCTCCTCAGCCTGATACGACGGATCATGCCACAGTAGCAGCCGAATCTTCGCAGGCAACGGCGATCGCCATTTTGCGACGGATCAACCTGACGATCAACGATGGCGAATTTATGGTGCTGGTGGGACCATCGGGGTGTGGCAAAAGTACGTTGCTGCGGTTGATAGCAGGATTGGAGACACTTACCGCTGGCAATATCTGGGTGGGCGATCGCCTGATCAACGACCTACCACCGAAACAACGGGATATTGCCATGGTGTTCCAGAGTTATGCCCTTTATCCCCACATGACGGTATATGAAAATTTGGCGTTTGGATTGCGACGCACCGTAGAGACACCCGCGATCGCCGCTCCTTCAGATCAGGGATCAAAAGTAGAGACGCGATCCATGACGTCTCCCTCAGATTCGAGATCAACGAGAACGGTAGAGAGACGATCCGGCAAGTCTTTATCGACCCAATATCCCTGGATAGACGATGTGTTAACCCTGCTCACCCGTCCCCTACCGAAGAAATTACGCTATTGGTCGGCAAAGGAACGGGCGATCGCTCAACAGGTCGAGCGGGTGGCACAGATGTTGCAAATTGAGATGTTGCTCGATCGCTTGCCCAAACAACTATCGGGCGGACAAAAACAACGGGTCGCATTAGGTCGGGCGATGGCACGCAATCCCCAGGTATTTTTGATGGATGAACCTTTGTCAAACTTAGATGCCAAATTGCGTACCGAAACCCGCGCCCAGATTGTCAATCTTCAACACAAATTGGGGATCACTACCATTTACGTCACCCATGACCAGACCGAAGCGATGACCATGGGCGATCGCATTGCCGTGATGAATGCCGGACAAATTCAACAAATTGCCTCACCTTTAGAACTTTATAACCGACCTGCCAATCGCTTTGTCGCAGAATTCATCGGGTCACCCCCCATGAACTTTTTGTCGGTGCATGTAAAAGCTCCCTTGCTGATCAGCCATGGTCAGTTTCGCCTCACCGTACCCGAACTCTGGGAAGCTGGATTGCGACCCTATGACGGTCGTCGTATTCTGCTGGGGATTCGTCCAGAGCATTTGAGTATCAGTGTTCCGGCTCCTAAAAATTTGCCGGTGCGGGTGGAACGGGTAGAAGCTTTGGGGAGTGAAACCTATCTAACGGTGCGGTTAGATAACATGGATGGCACAGACTTAGAAACGGCTCCCCGCTTGCAAGCCAGAGTCGAACCCGATCGCCGTGTGCCGATTGGCGAACAACTGTGGTTATCGATCGCTGCCGACAAAATTCATCTCTTTGATGCTGAAACAGGAGAGGCGATCGCACGATGATTCACCGCTCAGTTTTAGACCGTCAGCTTGAGCAATGGAATCGCCAGATCCAGTCCCATCCGAATGATGCCAAAGCCTACATTCAGCGCGGCATGGTGCAATTCAAACGGGCTGAAATCGAGGCATCGATTCAAGACTTCGATCAGGCAGAACGGCTCAATTCCGCCCTCACTCCTTATCTGTGGCAACGCGGGTTATCGTACTATTACGCCGGACGCTTTGCTGATGGCGCAAACCAGTTTGAAATCGACTTGCAAGTGAATGCCCATGATATCGAAGAAACGGTATGGCGATACCTTTGTATGGCACGCGATCGCAGTGTGAGCGAGGCGCAAACGGCATTGCTGGTTGTCAACCATGATCCGCGTCCCGTAATGCGCAGCGTCTACGACCTGTTTGCCGGAACTGCAACCCCAGACACCGTTCTGGCGATCGGGCAAGACGAGGGACAGCGGGGTTTATTTTATAGCCATCTCTATCTGGGTTTGTTTTATGAAGCTGCCCAAGAGCTTACATTGGCGCAGCACTACATCGTACAAGCTGCAACTCGCTATCGCCTGGACGACTATATGTGGTATCTGGCGCGGGTTCACGTCCAACTCAGAGGTTGGAGTCACTAATTTTCGGGAACTCTAAAGACAAGGTACTTTAGGAGTACGAGGCTATGGGGATTATAATCGCTCAATGGCAACCCGATTATGAAAGCGGTGATGCGGTCGTAGATGAGCAACATAAAAGTCTTTTCAGTACCATCAATGCGCTGAATAATGCCTTATTAGAGGGCTCGGGTGAGGCGTTATTAGAGCAAACACTTCAGAGTTTAAAGGACTATACCAGCGTCCATTTTGATACAGAAGAACAATTTATGTTGGCGCATCAGTATCCCGGCTATGCAGACCATCGTGAGAAACATGAAGCCCTCAAAGCCAGGGTGTTGCAATTTGAACAAGAAAAGCAACACGATGTATCTCAGTTAGCGATCGCCATTTCCCATTTTTTAGCCGATTGGTTGATTCATCATATTAAAAATGAAGACCAAAAAATGATTACCTTTTGCCGTCAAGGTCATTGGGTTAAAGCGGATGTAGGCTCAAATCAAACGCCTACGCATCGGGCACCTGCTATGGCGATCGCGCAATGGCGACCAGAATATGAAACAGGTTATACACTGATTGATGATCAACACCGTAGCCTATTTCATGCCATTAATGCCTTGAATAGCGCCATGTTAGAAGGACATGCAGAAGTATTGCTTGATCGCACCCTCAAAAGTTTGAGAACCTACAGTACCATTCATTTTGAGACGGAAGAACAATTTATGCTCAAGTATAGTTATCCCGGCTACGTAGATCATAAAGCCAAGCATGAAGCACTCCGAGAAAAAGTGGAGCAGTTTCTTCAACCAGAACAGCAGCAAAATGCGTCTCAGCTCACCATTACGGTGTCCCACTTTTTAACCGATTGGCTGATTCATCACATTAAAAATGAAGATCAAAAAATGATCACCTTTCTGCGCCAAGAACGACAAAAGGAGCAAGCCCGCAAAATCGCTAGTAGCCACAATTAAAAGTTTTACACCGGAGTGCAGGGTTCCACCCCTGCGTGGGAGCGCAGCCCCATACTCCATGTTGCAAAATTTGGTGTTTGCAACACTAGTTGACTGTTTGATATTTCCGATGGCAACCTGATGAAAGCGGTGGTACGTAAATAAGAGGGCTGCGCCATGACGACACTCGACGATCTTTGGATTCTCCACATTCCAATCCTGGAAAAAATTGTTCGTCCAATATTAGTCTATTTCTTTCTGCTGATTGCATTGCGCTTAGGTGGAAAACGAGAGTTAGGACAGCTGACAGGCTTTGATCTGGTCGTCTTGTTGATGTTATCAAACACCGTTCAAAACGCCATCATTGGCAATGACAATTCAGTATCGGGTGGATTGATTGGTGCAGCCACCCTTTTGATTACCAATTATTTTGTCGTCCGTCTTGCCTATCGATATCCCCAGATTGAGCAGGTGGTAGAAGGTAAACCGACCTTGCTGATTTTTGAAGGTCAGTTCATTCCTGAAAACTTAGCCAAAGAACTGATTAGCGAAGCAGATCTGCGGGTTGATTTACGCCGACAAGGGTTTGAAGACCTCTCTGAGATCAAAACCGCTACGTTAGAAACGGGCGGCAGTCTTACGGTAGAGCGGTTGCCGAATGCGCCAGATCCAGTGCAAACCGATATCCTACAACGCCTGGATCAGATCACAGCCCTGTTGACCCAAAAAATTCAATCCTCAGAGTAAACCATCCAGTGAACTATCAATAACAACATTGCTGAAGCCGTTGATGTTCGGACGTGCGGCGACGCCGCACGAATTAAGAGGGGGTTGGGGGTGAAACCCCCAACCCCCTCTTAAAAAGTTACAGCTTCATCTTTGGTTGGTACGAAAACCAACCTACCAAATCAAAGACGTTTACTTGATAAACAGCATTTCCTGATAGGTGGGCAAGGGCCAGAAGCTATCTGCTACTTCACCTTCTAAGGCATCTGCATAACTGCGGACTTGATCCATCAATGGACGAATCGTTTGGGCACAATACTGCATTTGCTCTTCGGTGCTGGCAAAGTCATGCTTACCCAGAGCTTCACTCAACTGATTGGTTTCTGCCACCATAGCATTCACCAGATCTGCAACCTTCTTAGCACTTTCTTTCTCGAAATCAATCCCCAGACCTGCCAAACTGGCGATCGTAGAAGACAGTTTTGACAAGTACTCGACCGCTGCGGGGTAGATGATGGTCTTTGCCATATTGACGACCAGCTTAGCTTCTACTTCAATCGAGAGAATGTATTGCTCTGCATAGACTTCAAAGCGGCTTTCCAGCTCGACAGGTGTCAATACCCCCGTTTTTGTGAACAGGTCTTCAATGTATTCTGCTTTGAGGGTCGGTAAAGCATCAGCAGTAGTGCGCAGGTTGGCTAAACCGCGCTCTTCAACTGCCATCGTATGCCATTCTTCGGAATAGCCATTGCCACCAAAAACCACAGCCCCATGCATTTCCATCACTTCTTTAAGAACAGTGATGATGGCTGTATTCAGTTCCATGCCAGTGGCTAATTCACGTTCCAGGCGATTGCCGATCCAATCTAGCGAATCTGCCAGCATGGTATTGAGGACAATTAAGGGACCCGATACCGATTGGCTGGAGCCGACGGCTCGAAATTCAAAGCGGTTGCCTGTAAATGCAAACGGAGATGTGCGGTTGCGATCGCCTGCATCCTTGGTTAGATGAGGCAATACATCCACACCCAAATCCATCACCCCTTTTTGTTTGGACTCAGTGACAGTTCCAGTCTTAATTTGCTCAAAGACTTCTTCTAGTTGCGTCCCCAAGTAAACCGACATGATGGCCGGTGGGGCTTCATTGGCTCCCAGGCGGTGATCATTGCTGGCAGTTGCAATCACAGCTCGCATCAGCGACCCATACTTGTGTACCCCTCGAATCACAGCACCACAGAAGACCAGAAACTGCGCATTATCATGGGGAGAATCACCCGGATCAAGCAAGTTACCCTGTGTGGCATTGCCGACTGACCAGTTAACGTGCTTCCCAGAGCCATTGATGCCAGCAAATGGCTTTTCATGCAGCAAACACGTAAACCCATGCTTTTTAGCCGTATGTTTCAGCACCGTCATCAACAATTGCTGATGATCACTGGCAACATTGGCTGCTTCAAAAAAGGGTGCAATTTCAAACTGACCTGGAGCTACTTCATTATGCCGAGTTTTGGCTGGAATCCCCAGTTTATAAAGGGTTTCTTCCACATCTTGCATAAATACTTGAACCCGCTCAGGGATAGCACCAAAGTAGTGATCATCAAATTCTTGACCTTTTGCCGGTGCTTTACCAAACAAGGTTCGCCCTGCCAGCAAGATATCAGGACGCTGGCTAGCAAAATTGGCATCAATCAAAAAGTATTCTTGCTCTGCCCCACAGCTAGAGTTAACATGGGCAACATCCTCATTCCCCAAAAGTTTCAGTACTTTATTAGCAGCTTTGTCCATTGCAGCGATCGATCGCAGCAGGGGCACTTTTTTATCCAGCGCTTCACCCGTCCAGGATACGAAAACGGTAGGGATACACAAGGTCGAACCATTGTCCGTTTCCATAATATAAGCAGGACTGGTAACATCCCAGCCCGTGTAGCCCCGTGCTTCAAACGTGTCACGAATGCCACCATTGGGAAATGAAGACCCATCCGGTTCGCCCTGCACCAGCACTTTGCCAGAAAATTCTGAAATCACATTGCCGTCTCCCTGCACCGAGATAAAGCCATCGTGCTTTTCTGCGGACAGGTTGGTCATAGGGTAAAAGACGTGGGCGTAGTAGAATGCCCCTTTGGACATTGCCCAATCTCGCATGGCAGTGGCAACAGCATCTGCGATCGACGGATCTAGCCGTTCACCCGTAACAATCGTCTTTTTGATCGATTTGAAGACCGCTTTGGGGAGACTTGCCTGCATTTTGCTCAGGTTAAACACGTTCTCTGCCCAGATTTCTTCGAGGCGTTCTGGGGCTTTGGGCGGCATCAGCTGCCGATTAGTGATCTGATGGACAGCTTGGACACGGGCTTCATTTCCACTCATAATTTTCACGTAGGTTCTGACTGTTCGATGTTACTCAAAGCAGATCCCTGAAATAGATAGCATAGATACCAAAATCTAATTCTTCAGAGCAAAATGAACGCTAACCCTGGGAAATCCGTAAAAATTTTACTTTGGTGTTGTAGGGCACTCCGCGCCCCACAACACCGTTTCTGTACTGAACGAACTTGCACACTGCTATAAGCCTGTGGGGTTTATTTAATGGGCGATCGCAAAAGAAAAAATCGGCGTTCCTGAAATCGAGGAGCCAGTCAACACAAAATTTTAGAACCGCGACGTTCACCCTAAAGTTGTTAAGCCACAAAGCATCCTTGTTTTAAAACCTGTTGCATCAATGCATAAAACGAACGATATCGAATAGCTCCCGGCAACTTATTGCCCAGGTGCCATGCTTCCCATTCTCCATCCTCAAAAACAACGTCAGGAATCAGCAGAAAAACGTCGCCATCTCCACTATCACTACTAATTTCTAAAGCCGTTGCCAGATATTCACGTCTTAAATGGACGCAATCTTGAGTCTCATCATAGACAAAGTAAATATCATCGGGCACAGAAGGTCGGTCGTTGGTGTACGGCAGCCAGGCATCAATCCAATCTTGATGTTGTGTAGAAAACCAATCTATTTCTGACGTTGACCAGAGTTGCATCTCAGTCCAATCGGAATTGCGCCAGCCATTAGATACCTGAAGGAATGACCGATACGAGGGTGGCAATCGAGTTCCCAAACGCGTTTCAGCAGCAACAATGTGGTCTTCAGATGCGGCAGGATTGCCTAACCAGGCAGACGCCACCATGTCTGGAGTCAACTGCCATCGATGATATTGATCGCGCCGATCGATCAACGTACGACTGAGGTTCTGGAGCAGCGATTCCCAATGATAATTTGTCATTCCCTTGTTCTCAAACCTGTTTCAAACCGTCGAGATTAGATGCTTTAGAATCCTGAGTTTTTATACCGTGCGCTTCAATCTAACGAAACACTACGATTTGGGTCAAGCGACGTGTAAGCGAACAATTATTGCATCTGTTTGATAAGCCATAATCAAAAAAACACGATTCAAGCGTCGGGCGATCGCCACAACCCAACGTTGTTTTTGTCGAGTTTTTTCGTTACTAAAGCTCAGCATCGTAACGCAATTTTAGAAAAGAAAATACTTGCGGTGCATCACGGCGATCGCCTAACACACCCTTCACCTTCCTACCTCTTCACCCATCACCCCATCACCCCATCATCTCTCCATCCCTTCATCGTCCTCACCTCCCCCATCTCCCTCACCTTCCCCATCTCCACCATCCAGTTCTAACATCAATGCTCGACACTCCTCCACCAGGGGAATGCCCAACTCGGTTGCCAGTGACAATGCCTGCTGACCCTGCGCCTGCGCTAATTCTGGTTGCCCCGTCTGGTGATAATACTCTGCTAACCGCAACAATGCCTCAGCTTCATTGGCTCTGTCACCAATCTCCTGACAAATGGCGAGGCTGGTCTGCAAGTTGGGCAGGGCAGTATCATATTGTTCGAGCTTGAGTTGAGTCTGTCCCCAATTCACCAAAGCAATGCCCTCACCCTGGCGATCGCCAATTTCCCTAGCAATGGCTAACTGTTGGTGATGATGGGCGATTGCCTGTGGATACTGCCCTAGACTGTTGTAAGCAACTCCCAGATTGCCCAGAAAAGCAGCTTCACCAGCGCGATCGCCAATTTCCCTAGCAATGGCTAAGGCTTGCTGATGATAGTCGATCGCCTGCGGATACTGTCCCAGGCTGTAGTAAGCATTTCCCAGATTGCCCAGAGAATCCGCTTCACCCTGGCGATCGCCAATTTCCCTGGCAATGGCTAAAGATTTCTGATGATAGTCGATTGCCTGCTGATACTGTCCCAGACAGTCGTAAACATTTCCCAGATTGCCCAGAGAATTCGCTTCACCCGAGCGATCGCCAATGTCCCGTTTAATGGCTAAGGATTGCTGATGATAGTCGATCGCCTGCGGATACTGTCCCAGGCTGTAGTAAGCAAGTCCCAGATTGCCCAATGATTTGGATTCACCCTGGCGATCGCCAATTTCCCTGGCAATGGCTAAAGCCTGCTGCTGATAGTCGATCGCCTGCTGATACTGTCCCAGACTGTAGTAAGCATTTCCCAGATTGCCCAGTGTTCCAGCTTCCCATGCGCGATCGCCAATGTCCCTGGCAATGGCTAAGGCTTGCTGATGGTAGTCGATCGCCTGCGGATACTGTCCCAGGCTGTAGTAAGCAAGTCCCAGATTGCCCAATGATTTCGATTCACCAGCGCGATCGCCAATTTCCCGTTTAATGGCTAAGGATTGTTGATGATAATCGATCGCCTGTGGATACTGTCCCAGGCTGTAGTAAGCAAGTCCCAGATTGCCCAATGATTTGGATTCACCAGAGCGATCGCCAATGTCCCTGGCAATGGCTAACTGTTGCTGAAGATAGTCGATCGCCTGCCGATACTGCCCCAGACTGTAGTAAGCAATTCCCAGATTGCCCAGTGCCGCACTTTCTTCTTGTTGATCTTTTGTCTTTCGAGCAATGTCTAATTGTTTACTATGCAGCAGAATTTGCTCCCGATAGTATGCCCAGGTTCCTAATTGCCCGCATAGGTATTCTTTAGTTGGGGTATTCATGCGAGTCCAGGCAATGGTTCGTGCAGCTTTCCAATCTTCTACGGTATAGAAATGGTCAAACGCTTCTAAATAACCTCGTACTTTCTCTAAATTCTCTGCATCGGGTGCGGGTTCGTAGGCAGTGAGCCAGAGCTGGGCAGCCTGACGTTCGGCAGCTTCCCATGTGGCGCGATCCGCTTTTAGCTGGGCGTAGGCGCTATCGCGGATCAGGTTGTGTTGCTGAATCAGCAGGTGTCCGTTTTGGATATCGGTGTCTTCGACCAGGTTGCGGGCTTTGAGCGTGTATAGGGCGGTGCTGCGATCGGTGTCGGGAAGATCGTCCAGCAGTTGCAGATAAAAGGCTTCAGGGACAGCACGACGAAACACGGCACTGCGTTGCAGCAGGGTGCGGGGCAGGTCGGGCAGTTGAGCGATGGTCTGGTCTACCCAACGGCGTGCCCGTTGTTCCTGGCTCTGGGCTAGTTTCAGGTGGGTTTGGGTCTGGCGGGGGGTGTAATACTGGTTCCAATATTTGCTGACGCTGCCGCCAAATAAGCGACTGCGGATATCTCCGGCAATCATTTTTAAGATCAGCGGATGCCCTTGAAAGTAGCTGGCGATCTCGCAAAGGTGCTGTTTTTCGGGGTCGGTTTGGGGAATAACATTATGGTTGCGGAAAAGGTCTAGCCAATGGTCGGCTTCCAGTCCGCGCAGGGGGTATTCGCGCCAGAGTTGGTCGTAGCGATCGATCCGCTCGACCAGTCCCATGGGCACGGCTTGAGAGGTAAGAACGATGCAGCTGGTATGGCGCGATGAGGTGAGAAATTGGCAGAAAAAATCGACCCAGGTGGCATCGGTAAAGCGATAGTCGCCCTGATCGGTTTGACAGAGCAGATATTCCAGGGAGTCGAGTTGCAGCCAGTGGGGTTGCCGTTCCAGGGTTTGCAGCAGGTAGGGCAGGATTTGGGCGTTGGGCAGTTGTTGAGCCGTATCGTCGCCCATGGCATGGAGGATGCGGATCGCGCCCTGGGTGAAATCTGGGGTGGTGCTGCCCCGATCCATGACCACCTGAATATACGGTAGGGGCGAACGGCCGTTCGCCCCTACGTCCCCGTTCGCCTCTACATCCGGGACGTTTGCTCCAATGGGGTTATCGGTTTGATCTACATCGGGAACGCCAATAAAATCAGCTGCTAATCGTTCTGCCAAAGCAGTTTTGCCGATACCCGTCATGCCATGAACCAACAATAATTTGCAGCCATGATTCACAACTTGACTCAGGTGGGCGATATCGGCGTCTCGTCCTGTCCAGGTGTCGGGGTTGTAAGTGGAGAATTTGGGGGGTAGAGAAAAGGATGGTTTTGGAGGCGCGATTGCTCGCGCCTCCAAAACCGTTCGAATTTCTTGGACGATGGTATAGAAGGCTTCGTCGCGATCGCGCCAGGTGGTAATGGGTTGGTCGTTGCGGGGTAGGGCTTGCAATTTACTGAAGGGGCTACCTTCTCGATCTACGGGTCTGAGCAAGATCGGGATAACGCGGACGTTGCCAGCATCGTGACGTTCGATGGCGCGGCTCAGTTCGGTGCCATAGCAATAGTTGGATGCCATGAAGCTGGGGCTGATCAACAGCAAGATCAGATCAGCAGTTTCGAGTTGCCGTTTGATTTCGGCATCCCATTCTAAGCCAGGAGCGATCGCCCCTTTATGCCACGGTTGGATTTTGCCCTGACGGCTCAGGTTAGACAGATGCGCTTCCAGTTCGGTCAACAGCTCTGCATCACTGGGGGCATAGGAAATGAAGATCTTTGCAGACATCATAGGGTCAACGGAGTTCCTGACAGTCATGGCAAGATGACAACGTGGTGCAACCCCTCAATGGCATAAGTAGGAATAGTTTTGGATGCGGGGGCATCGCCCCCGCATCCAACAATCACGACCTTTTTATAAAATGCTCAGGGGTGGGTTGTCCCAAGTATATCCGGCAATTTTTGTGGGTGGGACTTTTTAGCACGGATCTGTGCCCGATCCGCTGCGATGCTCTGGATGGATGATGGGAAGATAGCTATTGGCTATTGGCTATTGGCTAACAGCCAATCTATACATCAGAGGAAGCGTGTGTGGGACTCCGTCCCCATAATGAGGCAAAACCCCCTTAACCCCCACGAGTAGCCTAGATTTGAGGAATTGATATAATGCGATCGCTCATTCATGAATAGCTAACAGCTAATAGCTAATAGCTAATAGCTAATAGCTAACAGCTAACAGCTCAACCCATATGTCATCTGAAGTACTGGATTCATCTGCAATGCCATCGACTGAATTTGCTCCCTGGACTGTGCGAGGTCGTGAGTTTATCTGGGGGCAGCGCACCTATCTCATGGGGGTGTTGAATGTCACGCCCGATAGTTTTAGTGATGGTGGACGCTTTAATACACTGGAAGCGGCGATCGCCCAGGTGCATTACTTAGCAGCGTCGGGAGCCGATATTTTGGATGTGGGTGGGCAGTCTACGCGACCGCAATCAGAGACGATTTCATTGGCAGACGAGTTGGATCGGGTGATTCCAGTGATTCAAGCGATTCGAGCAGGATCGTCCCAATACCCACCATTGGATATCCCCATCTCGATTGATACCACTCGCGCAGATGTGGCACGGCAGGCGATCGCCGCTGGTGCAGATATCGTGAATGATATTTCGGGGGGCACCTTCGAACCGGAGATCTTATCAACCGTTGCAGAATTAGGGGTTCCCGCGATCTTGATGCACATTCGGGGGACACCGAAAACCATGCAACAACTGACCGATTACTCCGATTTGATGGGCGAGATTTGTAGATTTCTCAAAACCCAGGTAGATCAAGCGATCGCCCAGGGTCTGCCCCAATCCCAAATTGCTATTGATCCGGGGATCGGCTTTGCCAAAACCTATGAGCAAAACCTGGAGATTCTCAGACATATTCCTACTTTGCGAGCCCTGGGCTGTCCGGTGTTGATTGGACCCTCGCGCAAAAGCTTTATCGGTCAGATTCTCAATCAGCCTGATCCTCAACAACGGGTCTGGGGAACAGCAGCAGCTTGTTGTGCGGCGATCGCAGGTCAAGCTGATATAGTGCGGGTGCATGATGTTAAAGAAATCCGGGATGCCTGTCAGGTTGCCGATGCCATCTGGCGGATTCCCTAGAAAGAATCATGGGAGGGGAAAGCGTTGCTTTCCCCTCCCATGATTGCAATGTATAGAGACGCGATGAATTTCTGGTCGAGACATGATTCATCGCGTCTTGACTCATTGTCCGTCAGGCTGAAGGAGGAGCCGGTGGGCTACCATTGCCACCATTGACGTCACCCGGATGGTGATATTCGACTTCGGTGATCAATTCATTCAAGCCCTCAGTTAGAGCTTTGGGATCCATGAAGACAATTTTGGAGTTGGTGCTGGCTCCCAAGCGATAGTTGGCATCAACATAACGCTGTGCCACCATGTATTGCAAAATCTGAGCACTATTGGGTTGCGATCGCAATGCTTCAGAAATCATCCGCATCGATTGCACGGTACCTTCGGCTTCTTCGATCGCCGCTTTCTTCTTCCCTTCTGCTTCTAAAATCGCCGCTTTTTTCTTACTTTCTGCCGAACGTTCTTGTTCCAGGGCATCCAGCATCGTCTTGGTGGGGGTAATTTCCTGCACTTCGACCCGCGTCACCTTCACCCCCCAGGTTGCGGTGGCATCATCCAACTGATGCAGCAGGGCATGATTGATCTCACTGCGAGAAGAAAAGGTATCCGCTAGATTCATCTTGCCAATCTCAGACCGCAGCGTTGTGGTGACCAAATTGCTCAGTGCTGAATCGATATCTTCAACGGCATAGTAGGTGCGTTCTAGTTGCAAAATACGCCAATAAACCACCGCATCTACCTTGAGTGACACGTTATCGGACGTGATGGCATCTTTCGGCTCGATGTCTAGCACGCGTTCGCGGGTGGACTCTTCCAGCACAATCGTATCCAGCAAGGGAACGATGAAATTCAAACCTGGCACAAGTTTGCGGTTATATCGTCCCAACCGCTCGACTAATGCTTCCGACCCCTGGTTGATGATTTTTACAGAGCCAACCGTATAACCAATAATAATCAGGGAAAGAGCAATCAGAATAGACTCCATAAATCAATCATCTCCTACGAAGCGGGTGTAGCCAGGGCTAAAGGTTGCACTAGTTTTGCAACCACTGAATGATGCAACATGAGGGATTTGGGAGCGTAGCTCCCACGAGGAGGGCACCCCTCCACCCCCGTCAAAACTTTTAATTTGGTGTACAAGTGTTGCAACCACTGCATGATGCCTATCGTGGGGGTGAGGGTTCAGGTGTACGGGTGATTTTTGAAAAACGACCTACACCTGTGAACTATAACCGGGGAGGCAGGGCTATGCCCAGGAGGGGGTTCATTTCCCTGCGGGGGAACCTTTAGGGGGTTCTCTGTACAACTGATCGTAAATAGAGGTGGACATTCGGGGTACAGGGGTGGAACCCCTGTCTGGGGGCACAGTTCTATACGCCCGTTGCTTACCCAACCCTGATTTGCGATCAGTTTCAATTGCCAATAGGTAATCAGTTGATTCCAATCTACAGTTTGCGATCGAAAATGTCTTCTTCTCCCTCTTCTGGAAAACTAACAGGCAATACCGTTAGCGTGTTTCCTTGACGACCCACCACATGCACAATCTGCCCTTTCTCAATACTGATATCAGAAATTTGACAGCGGGCTGACCAGAATGACCCTTCATAGGAAACTTCGCCAACACCTCCTTTGGGAATGGCTTGAGACACTTCGGCTTCGACCGCAGGCAAAAGGTCTTTTGATTCCCGTGGAACTAACCCTCTAAATATTACTGCGAGAGCAACGGAAAGGATGCCCCAAATCAGTAGTTGAATTCCTAAACTTTTAACGCTAAACGAGGCGATCGCCGTGATAATTGCCGAAATTCCCAATGCAGAGAGGGTGGGATCAACAATTAACATCCCAATTGCCAAACAGCTGACTCCACCGACCAGCCACAAAACGTGAGCAGGTTGACTTGTTAATAAATGCATCAAATCCACGACAAAACCCCAATACCAAAGCAATGTGTTGGAAATGTGTTTGTCTTGAAGCAAGTGGAGACGCGAAAGGGCTGACTCGACATGGCTAGACGCACACCTAATAAAAAGTAACTATTATACCTACAGTGTACAGAGTAGAGTTTAAGGTTGCTGATGAGACTTTAGCAGAGGGTGGCAAAGCGATCGGTTGGCATCTTAGGATCGTGAAGTAAATAAGATCGAATATTGGATCGTTTGGAGGGGCGAACGGCCGTTCGCCCGTACAACAAATCATCGGAGTTATTTAATTCCCATTCCTTAGGCTCACACTCTCTTGGGTCAGCAAAACTTTCCCGCCGGGTAATACCGTTTTTGTGTGAGGCTGCGCCGTCCCCCTTGCCAAGGGGACTACAGAGGGTCATAGGTTTGGTGCATCTTCATAAAAAATTGGTGTGAGTGGACGTTAGGGAGATCGGCAGTCGTTTGCTAGCCATTGAGAGACTGGATTAAACAGGCTTTAAACCTTAAATTTAAAGCCCTGAACGGCTGGCTGCGCGGGCAACACAGGGTTCTAGGATATGATGTCTATTATTACCTGTCGGCTTAAAAAGCGTTAGCCTGGGTTTGGGAGAACTGAGGATCAGAGATTTAATAAAACCGAATTTTGGTTAAGAAAGTGACGGCGGAGCCGTCGTTCTCTTAACCAAAATTCCAGATTCGTGAATCGATACCCCTGAGTTTTCCTAAAGAAATTTGGTTTATTTTGTATGGCTAAATCAGCCTTAATCAATCTGCTCCATCGGGCTTATCACAGGGCTCGAATGTCAACACAATACAATATTCCTTCGACAGATGTTGAAGGATTGCTACATCAGTCCATGTCTCGTCGCCGCACGCTTCAGGCCGGTGCTTTTTTAATCGGGACTTTGGGATTACCCGACGCCACCCGTGCGATCGCCACCCTTCCAGCCTCAGATTATCCCGATCATCCCGATCCATCTGACCGTTTCGATTCCAGTCGATCTGATCGCAAAGTCTTAATTGTTGGGGCAGGCATTGCCGGATTGACGGCTGCCTATCGCTTGCGTCAGGCGGGTGTGGCAGTCGATGTGGTAGAAAGCAGCCACCGCACGGGTGGACGGTTGGTCAGTTTCAACGATCTATCCAACATTCCCGGCACGGTGGAATTGGGTGGTGAATTTATTGATACGCGCCATCGAGCCGTGCGATCGCTGGCGACAGAACTGGGTCTAAAGCTGATGGATCTAAGAGCTGCCGATGCCGGATTAGAACCAGAGGTGCTTTATTTTCAGGGTAATAAGCTGAGCCACGCTCAGGTGATCGAACGCTTTTCACCCCTGGCAGACCGGATTGCTGCCGACTTACTAACCCTGAGTGGACGCGACACCACCTACCAGTTTGCCAGTCCCTTTGCCCGTAAGCTTGACCGGCTTTCGTTAGCCGAATATCTCGACCAGGCAGCGGCTGATCCCGTCATCAGTCAACTGGTCAAGGTTGCCTATGTGACGGAATTTGGACGAGATGCCGACGAACAGACCTGCTTAAATATGTTGTTTTTGATTGGCAAGCAGGTGGGGCAATGGAGCACCTATGGGGTCAGCGATGAACGCTGGCATGTGCTGGGGGGCAACGAGCGGATTGCCCAAACACTGGCAGATAAAATTGGCGATCGCATTGAGTTTGGCATGGATCTGGAGTCCATTCGCTCGACGCCTGCGGGTCGCTATCGGGTCAGTTTCCGTCAGGTTTCTAACAGCATCGAACGCACCTATGAACGGATTCTGTTGACTGTGCCCTTTAGTGTGTTGCGCTATATCGAGTTAGCCGTTGACCTACCCCCTGCCAAACAACAGGCGATCGCCCAACTCGGGTATGGCACCTGTTCTAAACTGGCAACGCCTTATCACCAAAAGATCTGGCGCGATCGCTACCAATCCACCATCTCGGTCTATACCGATCTAGACTTTCAAAATACCTGGGAAAGTGCCCGCTATTCTCCCGGCCCTGGTGGCTGGGTCACCAATTTGCGCGGGGGCAAACAGGGCATTGCCTTGGGCTATGGCTATCCCGACACCCACGCCGAACAATTTACCCAAGACCTGGACGGCATTTTCCCCGGCATCGGTGCGATCAATCGAGGGGCAGCCCTACGGTTTGACTGGGCTTCAGATCCGCATTTTTTAGGGTCTTACTCGTGCTACAAACCCGGACAATGGACACAGTTTGGCGGTGCCGAAGGAGAACGGGTCGGCAACCTCTGGTTTGCCGGAGAACACTGTGCCTTTGAGTCGCAAGGCTATATGAATGGGGCTTGCGAAACCGCAGAACTGGCTGCCCTCAGCATTCTGGAAGATATGGGACTGAATGCCAGCGCGACCCAACAACGCAGCCGCATCAAAACCTTTACTGCTTAAAGACGTTGAGCAAATTGTTAGATAAGATACATTTTTGCACAGGCGATCGCTTTAAGTTTTCAGGGGACGGGCATGAGAGTCGATCCGAAGAGTTGCTGAAACGTCCGTGTCAGCCTATCGATCCAGTTTGACTTTGTTGAATACATTATGAGTTTTTTTACTGAACGGTCTAAGGGTTCTTTGCTATCTCAAGTGCGATCGCTGTTTCGCCGCTATTGGCAGGTGACGGCATTATTCATGGCAACGGTCGGGTTAATGGTCGGGTGTGGCAGTCAACCCCCAACCGAGTCGCCCAGTGCCGCTGAATCGCCCAGCGCCGCCGCAGGTGAAGAGTTCACCGTAGGTATGGTGTTGGTGGGTCCCAAAAATGATGCCGGATGGAACCAGGCTCATTATGATGGCATGGAAGAAGTCGTCGCTAAAATGCCGGGATTGAAGTTTGAATACATTGATAAGGTGAATCCGGGCGATCGCCCCAATGTCACGGGCGCGCAAGTGGCAGATGACTTGATTGCCAAGGGCGCTAAGTTGGTCATCTTTAATTCCGACGACTTTAAGGATGATGCACTGGAAGCAGCGAAAAAGCATCCCGATACCCCCGTCATTCATGTGTCTGGCGACTATGCCTGGAAGGAAGGGCAAAACTATAAAAACCAGCCCAACCTGGGCAACATCATGGCACGGATGGAGTACGGCAAAATGCTGGCTGGCTGTGCAGCCGCGTTGGGTACCGAAACTGGAAAAATCGGCTACCTGGGACCTCTGATCAATGATGAAACCCGCCGCTATGTTTCTGCCGCTTACCTGGGTGCAAAGTATTGCTGGGAAACCTATCGCCAAAAAAGTGCAGATGAATTGGACTTTAAAGTCACCTGGATTGGCTTCTGGTTCAACATCCCCGGTAAAACCCTGGATCCCACCAAAGTTGCCGATGACTATTACAACGGCGGCTATGACGTCGTCATGTCTGGCATTGACACCCCCGAAGCTGCCGTACAAGCGAAGAAAGCCGCTGAAGCCGGAAAGCCTGTGAAGTATGTTCACTATGACTTCAAGGGCGGGTGTGAGCTGGCTCCTGATATTTGTTTAGGGGTACCCTATTACAATTGGGCATTGCCTTACTCCAATACGATTCAAGCCGTGATGCAGGGCAAAATGCCCAGCGAGTTCATCTGGGACGGTCCCAATTGGAGCGACATCAACAATCCCGATACTTCAATTCTGGGCTTCTTACCCGGAGATGCTTTGGGTGACAACAAGACGTACATTGACGAACTGATCAAAGGCATGGGGGATGGCAGCATCAACCTCTACAAGGGACCAATCAACTTTCAGGATGGTACTGTCTTCGTCAAAGACGGCGAAGCCGCCACCGATCAACAGATCTGGTATATGCCACAATTGCTAGAAGGCATGGAAGGGTCGAGTTCGTAGAGATGCGGCCAATCGCGTCTTACCCCAAAAATGACCGATTCATCGCGCTTTTTTGCCAAAATTGATGGATCAAGCGTCTGGAGACGCAATTCATCGCGTCTCTACTTCAAATTTGATCGATGAATTGTGCCCTTATCCCGAATTTGACTGATGAATCGCACCTTTATCCCCATTGATCATTAACCCTTGTGTGTAGCACGTCTTCGTAGGATATCTCCCAATTCATGAAAGTCGAGTTAATCAACATATCCAAACGCTTTGGTGCAGTTCAGGCGAATGAAGATATTTCGCTAACGGTTGAAGCAGGCAGCATTCATGGATTACTGGGGGAGAATGGGGCAGGAAAAAGTACCCTGGTTAAAATTCTCAGCGGCTTCATCAGTCGCGATCGCGGCACTATTTTATTAGATGGACAAGCCGTCGAGATCAAAACACCCGCCGATGCCATGCGTCTGGGGATTGGTATGTTGCACCAAGACCCACTCGACTTTCCGCCCCTGTCGGTGTTGGATAACTTCATGGTGGGGAGACCGGGCGGGCGGTTGATCAATCGGCAACGGGTGATGCGAGAATTCAGTGTTCTGGCAGATCAGTTTAGTTTTGACCTGGATATTCATGCACCCGTTGGCAGCCTCACCGTCGGGGAACGGCAGCAAGTAGAAATTCTGCGGCTCCTGTCGTTGGGGGTGAGTACGTTGATTTTGGACGAGCCGACTACGGGGATTTCTGCGGCTCAAAAACACGCGTTATTTGCTGCCGCTCGCAAACTGGCAGACCAGGGTAAATCTGTCATTTTTGTCTCCCATAAGTTAGAAGACGTCAACGACCTGTGCGATCGCGTTACCGTTCTGCGCCACGGCTACCTCGTCGGACAATTACCGATTCCTTGTTCTGAACAAAAACTGATTGAACTGATCTTTGGTCAAGCCCTGGCACCCCCGATCAAACCCCAAACCCGCCAGGATGCCGTCATGCTGCACCTGGAAAATGTCACCCTGAGTGGCGATCGCCTGACGATTTCTGTCCCTCAGCTCATTGCCCATCAAGGTGAAGTGATCGGGCTAGCGGGATTAGAAGGCAGCGGACAACAGCTTTTATTGCAGCTTTGTGCCGGATTGGTGTCTACTTCAACGGGTAGCATTCACATTAACGGCAACGCCATGACCCGTCAGCCCTACGCCGCCTATCTAGACGCCGGAATCGGCTATTCCCCTGCCGATCGCCTGCGCGAAGGATTGATCAGAGGTCTATCAATTCAGGAACACGTTGCCCTCAAAACTCCCACCCAAGGCTGGCTGATTGATTGGCAAGATACCCTGGTTAAAACCCAACAGGCGATCGCCCTATTCAACATTCGGGGCAAACCCACTACCACCGTTGAACAACTCTCTGGCGGTAACCAGCAACGCACCCAACTGGCACTCCTGCCCGTACCCCTGAATCTACTGCTGATGGAACATCCCACCCGTGGACTGGATATTGGCTCTACCCTCTGGGTCTGGCAACAACTGATTGCCCGCTGTCAGGGAGGCACCACCATCCTGTTTACCTCCTCCGACCTGGACGAAATTATGCAATACAGCGATCGCATTCTGGTGTTTAGCGGCGGTCAAGTTTCTGCCCCAATCGATGCCGCAGAGTTAACCGTCGATCGACTCGGACAGATGATTGGTGGCAGGTTTGATGCGCAACAGCCATCTTTAGTTAAGGGATGAGGGGATAGAGGGATGGAGGGATAGAGGGATGAAGGGATGAGGGGGATGAGGGGATGGAGAGATAAAGGGATAAAGGGATGAAGGGATGGAGGGATGGAGGGATGGAGGGATGGAGGGATGAGGGGATGGAGGGTGTTTTGTATTGAATCTTTCTACCGCATCTTTACCTCTTCATCCCTTCACCTCTTCACTCTCCACCCTTTACCCCTTCCCCTCCCTATCCCTTCACTTTCTAGCCTTGCTATTCGGAACAACCCATTTCTCAGAGTGATTAATGAGTTTGACTAACATTCCCAGAACACAATCGTAGGTTTTATGGAGTTCTGCGCCCGTTTCAGCATTTAAGTATGAGCATCTCACTGCAAACGATAGCCAAGTTTGAGTTTCTGCGGCTTCGGCTGCTGAGTCACTCAGCTTTGAGACAAAAGCTGATTCATAGAGTCGCTTTCGCCATGCTTCCGCCAAATTTGCACAAACAGATCGAGATGAACGTCGGATTTGGTCGGTTAAAGCATATCGTTCTTCTACCGGAAATCGTTTGGATAATTCGAAGATACGCATCGCTGATTCAAACGCAACTTGATAAACTTCTAAATCTGTATGATTCCGCACCAACCCCTGATTCATCACCCTGCTCCCGAAACCCTTTACTAATCTAAAATGCCCACATCCTAAACAACTCCCCCCTACCCCTTTAAATTTTTCTCTCCCCCTCTACTCCTTCACCCTTCACCCTTCATCCCTCTACCCCTTCACCCTTCACCCTTCACCCTTCACCCCCTTCACCCCTTTCCCTCATGCCACGCTCCCTTTACTACCAAACGGGTTCCCTGATTCTTTCTTTGATCTTCATCGCCAGTATCATTCTTCTCGTCGGTGGGTCGCCGTGGGATGTGATGACGAATATGACCTGGGGGGCATTTGGGACAGCCGATCAACTCTCGCGGGTGGTGGCGACGCTGGCTCCGTTGTTGCTCTGTGCTAGTGGCTTGATTTATACCTTTACCGCAGGGCTATATAACCTGGGAATCGAGGGACAGATTGTATTTGGGGCGATCGCTGCTATGGTTCCCATCCGTCTGTTTCAAGAGGCATTACCACCTGTATTCGTGGTGATGTTGGCGATCGCGGCGGGTGCATTAGGTGGCTTGCTCTGGGGCTTGCTGGCAGGTTTCCTCAAAGTGTTTGGACGGATTGATGAAATCTTTGCTGGAATTGGTTTGAACTTTGTTGCCGATGGTCTAGCCCTGTATTTGATCCTGGGGCCCTGGAAAAAGCCAGGAGTTGCCTCCATGAGTGGTACCGACCAGATTCATGAAGCCCTCTGGTTGCCGACCTTTGGTAATACTGAAGCTAGTCCGATTGCTCTGGCGATCGCCCTGATTGCTCTGATTCTTACCCTGGTTATTTTACGCGGCACTCCCTTTGGCTTAAAACTCCGAGCCGTGGGGCACAATCTCCGGGCTGCCTATATTTTGGGGATTCCCTCGACCCAGCATTTGCTCAGTGCCTTTGCCATCTGTGGCGGCTTGGCAGGCATTGCCGGATCGCTGCAAGTGTTAACCACGTTTCATCGTCTGATTCCCAGTATTTCTAGCAACCTGGGTTATTTGGCATTACTGATTGCCATGCTGGCAGGTACCAATATTGGGTTGCTATTACCGATCGCCTTTTTCTTTAGCGCCCTCAACATCGGCAGTCTGCAACTACCCCTCTCACTCAACATGGAATCATCGCTTTCCGGCGTCATTCAAGGCACTCTGGTTCTGTTTGCTTTATTTGCTCGTGGTTTTAGCGATCGCTTTAAACAGGAAAAAGAATAAAACCCATCGTGTAAACCATTCACTCCAGATCCCCGACATCTGGTAACGATCTTGAAAGAGGGGCGATCGCATTCTCATCAGTAAGCGATCGCATAACGTTGCCCATCACTCGCTGCAAATAACCTCGAACTCTAACAGATAAACCCTAACGGTCGGCGTCCATTGGCTTGTTATGCCGCCGCGATCGCCACCTTTGCTAATCAAGCCACTGCAAAGCCTGTATGCTGTCGTATTTTGGGATGACGAAAACCTAATACAATGTCTTCTCTAGACACCCCTGCTTGCATTAAATCTGTCGCTACCCCTTCTTCAGTATCATCGTATTGCACCCAAACCTTATCACCAATCAAGCTGATGTGGATTGGGGTCGCATGGAGGTAACGATCGCCATTCCAGCCCATGTCTAGAACCAAATACTGCCCTCGTTCATCATCAAAGATGGGTTGAGATGTGTAGCCATCAGGCAACGTAGCACGATAATCAGCGTGATTTTGCAGAACGCTCTTAATAATGTTTTGGTATTTTAATCGGGTATCCATTGCACAATCGCCTCACTTTCATCATCAAAGACAATTAACTTGACCACCTGATTTTTGAGTAAGACCTGCCCTAATTCTATAGTGAACACGTTGTTAAAGGTTGGTTGCGTTACCGCTAGATAAAGATTGCGCTCAATGCCCATTTCATTGAGGATTTGACGATACAAAACATACTGCCCCAGCGCCTGTTCTAAATCTTTGACATCAGACTGCCCTACAAAGCTTTTCACTTCAACAATGATTCTTTGCAATCCCCTTTCGGCGCTAATCAGGCGCTCTGCACCTAAATCAGCCGACAAACGCTTTTTACCAATCTGAAGCGGAAATGGATCATGCGTAATTGTCCATCCGCCTTTTTGTAAGGCGCGCTTCACAGTGTTGTGGTAAATGTCTTTGGCTGGCACAGGGTATCGGAATAAATGGGACTGTTGCTGCCAGTATATAGCGGCTACTGTTGCTTTTGATACCAAAAGATAAGCTTCAAGTACGTCCCCACCGACGACCAAGCGGCATAACGACCCTAGTCAGCGGACGCAGATAACCTCTCGCACTTACAAATAACCTCTCGGCGGGGTGTGCATGGGCATTGTTCGACTACGATCGCTTGCTTCAAGCATGATCATGGTGCGTTCCCAAAAATCTATCAGTGCAGTAGCAAGAGTTGCATTGAGGAACGCACCCTACACGATCGACTACAAGATCGGCGATCGCACTTAAGTTTGGTTTTACGCTTCACCAGACGTTATCATCGTGCTAATCCTCTCGCCCCAGCCGATTATGCCCGAAGACTATATTGTGATTGTCACCGATGAACCCGATGAATTGCCTGAATCATCCAGACCCAAGGGATGGGGTGAAGAAGTGCAAAAACGTATCTCTAATCTGAGAGAAGTCAGGTTGCCCGTCTCTCAGTTAGAGCAAAACATGAATCAATTTTTACAATTGATCGGACGCTTGTTTAAACAGGTAGATCAACAGATCGGGTCTGAGTCGGACATGAAACTGGATGAAGTCGAGCTATCGGTAGAAATCAGCGGTGAAGGCGAAGTGAAACTGGTCGCCGGTGGCAAAGCCGCTGGCAAAGGAGCAATTACCCTGAAATTTACCCGATCGGATGGAAAGAACTTGTAAGGTAGGCATCACCCCCTACAATAAATATTCACTGACAGATTTTGTGTTTTGCCGATTAAACCGTAGGGGTGACGCATTCGGATCAGCCGTGAGCGCAGTGTTTGAGTGCCTTTATGCCGAATGCTTCACCCCTACAGAACCTGACCTGACCTGATCCAAAAAACAAGATGGCAAAGAATTGGGCGATCGCCATTGGCATTAATCAATATCGATTTTTGCAACCGCTGCAATATGCCAAGCGGGATGCCGAAGCCATGCATCAGTTTCTCAACCAGGATGCCAAATTCGATCGCATCTTTTTATTTACCGACGACTCTCCGCCCATTGGCGACAAAACTACCGAGCCATTTCGCAATAACCTGCTGCGCGTCTTCCGCCAGATCTTTAAAGATCCCTTTATGGGAGATGGCGATAACTTCTGGTTTTTCTTCAGTGGGCATGGCATCCGCCACAACGAGCAAGACTATCTGATGCCGTTGGATGGCGACCCAGAAGATGTCGAAAGCACGGGCATTCCCACCAATACCATAACCAAACATCTGCGTAGTTGTGGAGCCGATAATGTGGTGATGATGTTAGATGCCTGTCGCAGTAGTGGCACTAAAAGCGGACAAGGTATCGGCAGTCAAACGGCTCAACAAGGCAAACAAACCGGGGTAATCAGTATCTTTTCCTGTAGCCCCCACCAATACTCCTATGAAATTGCAGACCTTCAGCAAGGTGCGTTTACCAAGGCCCTGCTGGAAGGACTGGGTATCCAGGGAAGATGCGCCACCGTCGAACGCCTCAACCAATATCTGGAACGTCGAGTCCCCGAAATTGTCAGCACCTACCACAGCAATGTCCGCCAAACCCCCTATATCATTGCCGAACCCATCATCAAATCACACCTGATTTTGATGCCGCAACACACCGCCCTCCACGATGTTGTGACGCTCAAACTCGATGCCTATGCTGCCGAAACCCAACGCGATTTCAGCTTGGCAAAACAACTATGGATTCGAGTGCTAACCGTTTCTCTCGGAGATATGGATGCGATCGCTGCCATTGAACGCCTTGCCCAGGGACGAATGACGCAACCCCCCGTTTCCCAACCATCTCCCAGTCCCGTTTCACCGACATCATCGAGTCGTGGCAATTCCCCAGTTGCTGCCCCAACACCGATTGCAACACCCTCTAAACTCACCGTCCCAACTTTTGAGTTTGAAGTTGTCACAGTCAATGCCAAAGGAACCATCACCGATCGCCGCTCTAGTCGCGCAGAGTATCTCGTTGAAGAACTGGGCAACGGCATCAACCTGGAAATGGTCGCCATCCCCGGTGGCAGTTTTCAAATGGGATCTATAGAAGAGAACGATGAACAGCCGATTCATACGGTTAACGTTTCGCCCTTTTTCATGGGCAAGTATCCGGTGACACAGGCACAGTGGAGAGCGATCGCCACTCTCCCCAAAATCAACCACGATCTCAATCCTGATCCTGCAAACTTTAAAGGAAGCGATCGTCCAGTTGAAACAGTTTCTTGGCATGAAGCCGTAGAATTTTGCGATCGCCTCTCTCAAGAAACAGGCAAACCCTACCGTTTGCCCAGCGAAGCCGAATGGGAATATGCCTGTCGTGCTGGCACCACCACCCCATTTCATTTTGGCGAAACCATCACCACTGACCTGGCAAACTATAACGGTAACTATACTTACGGCTCTAGTTCCAAGGGAGGCTATCGAGGAAAAACCACACCTGTCGGTAGTTTTAAAGTTGCCAATGCCTTTGGCTTGTTTGACATGCATGGCAATGTCTGGGAGTGGTGCGCCGATTACTGGCATAGCACTTATCGAGGCGCGCCGAGCGATGGCAGCGATTGGATCAGTGATGGAGACAATGAATATCGCATAAGCCGCGGCGGTTCTTGGAGCGTTGATTCCAGGTATTGTCGGTCTGCCACGCGCGACCACGACCGCCCCGACGGCTGGTACTATAGCTATGGTTTTCGAGTCGTCTGTAGTGCTCCGAGAACTTGAGTCGCCCGTTCGACTGAGCGCTCACGGCAAAGCCTCTGCTCTTTTGCCCTCTTGCGCTTTTCTCTGCTTCTCTTTACCCTGCGCGAAGCGCTAAAAATTTTTTGAGATTTCACCCACTCCAGATTCCCGGCATTTGCGAGATGCCGGGAATCTGCAATGCTAACCATCTAATCATCTGACCCCAACACCGCGTCACAATAACTCAGCAATAACCGAATCCGATCGCCCATTTGGGCTTGCCGCTGTTGTGTCGTGACCGCTTTACGAGCCGCTTGCAAAAACATGACATCGGTTGCTACTAAGCGCAGTTGTTTACTGATTTCGGTCTGGATCGATTGCAGTTGAGCGGCGATCGCAGGGTCTAAGCCGTTGCCATCCAAACTGACAATCTGCATCTGAAAAATTTGTTGCGCCTCTAAAAACGCAGATTGCAGCGAAATGGTATCGGGATTTGCCTGGGTGGCTTGCCGTTGCAATAGCTGAAGCGATCGCTGAAAGGCTTGATAAGTCTGGCAATACGGTTCTGAGAGCATCACAGCACAACAGAATGCAGCATCCTAAATTCTAAGGCTAATACCGTTTTTATATAAGGCTGCGCCTGATTTACCCCCGGCTGTCGCCGTCCCCCTTGCCAAGGGGGACTACAGGGGGTCATCGATTTGGCTCGTCTTCATCAAAAATTGGTATAACACGCGATCGCTAACAGCACATCGCTGCTAACTAATTTTGTCGAACTCTTCATTTCTGTAGCAAAATGTAATATAAAGGGAATCTTATCGTCTGGTTATGAACGACCCGTTCGCGGCGCAGACCTTAAAGCAACATGTGAATTTAACCTGATTTGTGTCTGGTCTGAGAAAATTAACATTAACTTTTGCGGGTTGTGGGTGTTCCAATCTGGGGTAATCCTAAAAATAATGGTTTTTTGTGGCGCGGGCGTCGCCCGCGCCACAAAAAACCATTAGCTGAATACCACCACCCAATCTAGTTTTGATCGCGATCGCCCCATAATTTAGCTCAAGGTGCAACGGCAACACTCCTAAGATTAGGGGCACCCCCTGCTACCTGTTTTGTCTTAATTTCTGGGGCGATCGCTATCCCATTAATGCTTTCAATTCTGACAATAGCGGAGTCATCAGGAACTGTCCCTGCTTGCAGGACAGACGGTTCTCCAAATTTTTCTATTGGATCAAGAATTTGAATCAGTCAGGCAGATTGAAGACCAGCGTCAACTCAAAAGTTTTTTAAACTAACTCATCTTTTATTAAAGCAATATCTCTATTCCTGTTAGATGTTGCCAGATTCTGATTATTTGTATCCTGTGATACACAGAATGCCGTAGAATCGGCAAACATATCTATACTCCGGGTCATCTTCAAGTTTCCTTAGTGTGGCAGTATGAACGTGATCGCCCCTTCCTCTCCCATTCCGGCTGATTTGACCTTACCCGCCTGGTTGCGGGACTGTTTGATTACCCATCGATCGCCGATGGTTTGTGAAACCACAGATGTCCAATCAGAAACGAATCTGGTGTGTCGAGCCTTTGAGTTTGCCTATTGTTTGCATGAAGGGCAAATGCGGGCATCGGGCGAACCTTATATTTTTCATCCCATCGCTGTTGCCGGGTTAATTCGCGATCTGGGTGGCAGTGGGGCAATGATTGCCGCAGGCTTTCTCCACGATGTGGTCGAAGATACGGAGGTCACACCCGACGAAATTGAGCAACGATTTGGTCTGGAGGTGCGGCGGCTGGTCGAAGGCGTCACCAAACTTTCTAAGTTTAACTTCTCCAGCAAAACCGAGCGTCAGGCAGAAAATTTTCGCCGCATGTTTCTGGCAATGGCGCAAGACATTCGCGTGATTGTGGTAAAACTGGCAGACCGTTTGCACAATATGCGGACGCTGGAATATTTGCAGGATGATAAACGCCGCCGCATTGCCCAGGAAACCATGGATATCTTTGCACCCCTGGCAAATCGCCTGGGGATCGGGCGATTTAAGTGGGAATTGGAAGATCTGTCGTTCAAATACCTGGAACCCGATGCTTATCGCCAGATGCAACAACTGGTCAGCGATAAGCGGGGCGATCGCGAAGATCGGCTGAAGCAAGTCACCGAGATCTTAAAATATCGCCTGGAGCGATTGGGGATCAAGCCTGCTGACATTAGCGGTCGCCCCAAGCATCTCTATGGCATCTACCAAAAAATGCAGCGACAGCAAAAAGGATTTCATGAAATCTACGACATCGCTGCTGTTCGCATCATCGTCAATTCTAATGACGAATGTTATCGGGCGCTTGCCGTAGTGCATGATGCCTTTCGTCCGATTCCGGGGCGCTTCAAAGACTACATTGGCTTACCCAAACCCAACCGCTACCAATCCCTCCATACCGTTGTCATCGGCACCTCTGGACGACCGATTGAAGTGCAAATCCGCACGGTGGAAATGCATCACATTGCCGAATACGGGATTGCCGCTCACTGGAAATATAAAGAAGTGGGCAGTTCTAACGCCAGAGTCAGCAATGACGAAGAAAAATTTACCTGGCTGCGGCAACTCCTCGATTGGCAAAGCGAATTTAAGGACGCCCAGGAATACCTGGAAAATATCAAAGACAATCTGTTTGATGATGAAGTCTATGTGTTCACCCCCAATGGCGACGTCATTTCGCTCAGCCGGGGGGCAACGCCGGTCGATTTTGCTTATCGCATTCATACCGAGGTGGGCAACCACTGCGCCGGAGCCAGGGTGAATGAGCGGATTGTGACGTTAGACACCTCGTTGCAAAATGGCGACATTGTTGAAATCATCACCCAGAAAAGTGCCCACCCCAGCCTGGACTGGTTGAATTTTGTGGTCACGTCGGGTGCCAAAAACCGGATTCGGCAATGGTATAAGCGATCGCATCGCGACGAAAATGTGGCTCGCGGTCGCGATATGTTGGAAAAAGAATTGGGCAAAAAAGGCTTTGAAGCCTTGCTCAAGTCGGAGCCTGTGCAAACGGTTGCAGAACGATGTAACTACCACACGGTAGAAGATTTGCTGGCAGCGTTGGGCTATGGCGAAGTCACGTTGAATTTAGTGCTTAATCGGGTGCGCGAAGCGATCAAAGCCCAGCAACCGATCGCCCCTGCGACTGACTCTCCAACCACTGCCCTGCTTCTGGCAACCCCCACACCCTCTCCACGCCCCCAAGCCAAAATCTCGGGATCACCGATTGCTGGTGTCGAAGGTCTTTTGTATAACCTGGCAGGCTGTTGTAGCCCGGTACCAGGTGAATCGATTATTGGCGTAGTTACCCTCGGCAGTCGGGGGATCACGATCCATCGGCAGGGCTGTAGCAATACCGAAACCATCCCCGGCGATCGCCTGATCCCCGTTAGCTGGAATACCCCTGAGAAGAACAACAGCCGTTGCCAAACCTACCCGATCCAGATTCAAATTGAAGTGATCGATCGCGTTGGTGTGCTGAAAGATATCCTGTCTCGTTTGACCGACTACAACATTAACGTTCGCAGCGCTCAAGTCAAAACATTCCCAGGGCAAACAGCCGTGATCGATTTAGTCATCGACATTCTCGATGCCAACCAGCTCGATCGCACCTTCACCCAGATTCGCAAGATGACCGATGTCCTCAATCTTCGTCGCGTCAGCCAGGTAGATGGCTGATCCCCACGGTCAACGCAGTTCTTCAGTCCAGAAACGGTGTTGTGGGGCGCTTCGCGCCCCACAACACCGCACTGAATCAATCCGCACGGCGCTATATAGCAACCATAGGGTTAAGACAGGGTGCAGGGGTTCCACCCCTGCACCCTGTCCTGATTAACCATTCAATTGCTATAACAATTTCTCTAAACCATAGACCAACGACTGCAATCCCAACACTTTGCGAATCGTCAGCAACACTCCCGGCATATAACATGCCCGATCGGTTGTGTCGTGTCGCAGGGTATAGATCTGTCCGGCAGCCCCAAAAATCACTTCCTGGTGGGCAATCATGCCCGGTAAGCGAACGCTATGAATGCGAATGCCATCCTGGGTAAGTCCGCCGCGTGAACCTGGCAACTTTTCGGTTTCTTTGACCTGGGGTGGATTGAACGACTTACCAAATTCTTCTAACAACTGCGCTGTTTGTAAGGCAGTACCGCTGGGTGCATCGGCTTTTTGGTTGTGGTGCAGTTCGATAATTTCCACGTGGTCAAAATATTGAGACGCCTGGGCAGCCGCCTGCTGAAGCAGCACCATGCCAATCGAGAAATTGGGCATAATGGCGCAGCCAATGCTAGCTTTTTCGGCAAATTCTGCCAGATCTTGCAACTGTTCGGAACTCAACCCCGTCGTGCCGACAACAGGACGCACCCCATAGGCGATCGCCGATCGGACATTGTCATACACCGAGTCGGGATGAGTAAAATCGACCATGACTGCCAGTTGTTTTTCCTGGGCTGCCATTACTAACATTGCCTGAAGATCATTAATCACCGGCACTTCCAGCGCCCCACACCCAATAATTTCACCAATATCTTGACCGTTATAGGCGGGGTCGCGATCAATTGCTCCCACGAGCGTCATATCGGGGGCTTGGGCGATCGCTTTTACGACCTCACGTCCCATCTTACCGACCGCACCATTGACCACTACTGGGATTGGAGCCTGATTCGTCATTGTTTATTCACCTTTGTCATAGCGCTACTGGCAGTCCTTAAGATACAGCCATCCTTCCGACTATGGCACAATGAGAAACAGTCTTGTATGAAAAATACGCAGGCTGATCCATCGCCAGACTTGCTATACCTTCTGCCCCAAAAGCAGCACACTTAGAACCCAATCTGAGGCCGCGCCGCATGAAAATTGCAAACGATATTACAGAGCTTATTGGGCGAACACCATTAGTACGGCTGAATAAAATTCCCCAGGCAGAAGGGTGTGTAGCTCAGATTGTTGTCAAGCTTGAAAGCATGAATCCGGCAGCATCGGTCAAAGATCGCATCGGTATCAGTATGGTGCGAGAAGCAGAAGCCGCCGGACTGATTCACCCCGATCGCACGACGTTAGTAGAACCGACTTCTGGCAACACGGGCATTGCCCTGGCAATGGTGGCAGCGGCTAAAGGCTATCGGCTGATCTTGACGATGCCCGATACGATGAGTTTAGAACGGCGCACCATGCTACGCGGATATGGTGCCCATTTAGAACTAACCCCCGGTGCCGCAGGTATGAAGGGTGCCATTCAGCGGGCAGAAGAAATTGCCGCAACTATTCCCAATTCCTATATCTTGCAGCAATTTCAGAACCCCGCCAATCCTAAAATTCATCGCGAAACAACGGCTGAAGAAATCTGGCAAGATACAGATGGTCAGGTCGATATTTTAGTCGCGGGTGTTGGCACAGGTGGCACGATTACCGGAATTTCTGAGGTGCTGAAGCAACGCAAACCCGAATTTCGGGCGATCGCCGTTGAACCCGTCAATAGCCCCGTACTATCCGGTGGGCTACCCGGTGCCCATAAAATTCAAGGGATTGGTCCTGGTTTTTTGCCCAATGTTCTGAAATTACAGTTGATTGATGAAGTGGTTCAAGTCGCTGATGAAGATGCGATCGCCTATGGACAACGGTTAGCACGAGAAGAAGGCTTGCTATCGGGTATCTCGTCAGGAGCTGCCCTGGCCGCCGCCATTAAAGTCGGTCAGCGCCCCGAAAACGCCGGTAAGCTGATCGTTATGATTCAACCCAGTTTTGGCGAACGCTATTTAAGTACCATGCTATTTATGGATCTGGATGCCTCTGAAGCCGTTCTGGTGTAACACGCATTACTGTTGGCGACTAGCTAATCGCCAGCAGAAGCAGATTTTCTTTTTCGCAAAAACAAATTTTAATTAAAAAAATCATAGAGAATCTTTTATTTTCCAGGTAAGAACACTACAATCAACAGCGTTCTGAATCTAGTCCTATTTATCCATTGGTAGTACAATTGAACTAAAGCGATAAATTGGAACGCAAGACATGGAGAGACGAAAAATCCTCATTGCAACTAAAACCTATCCAGCTATCAGCAAAAAATACAAAGAGACTGTTTGTACGGCTGGGATTCTTCTGGACAATAATGAGAAGCCTGTACAATGGATTCGCATTTATCCCGTTAGATTCCGTGGATTAGATTTTGATCAACGGTATAAAAGATGGTCTATCATCAGTGCCGAAATTGAAAGGAATGAAAAAGATTTTAGAGAAGAAAGTTATCGGATTAATGACTCGTCCATACAAATTATCCGAGAAGTAGGGACTAAAAATAATTGGGAAGAACGTAAATCTCTAGTTTTACCTCTACAATTCAGTTCTATTGCTGAAATTCAAGCTCAAGGAAAATCTTTAGGAATAATTAAACCTAGAAGCATAGAAAAATACTTTTGCAAAAGTACAAATCGTGAATGGAGTTCTAAGCAACAAGCCGTTCACAATCAAGGCGATTTATTTGAGCCATCTGTTGAACTAGAAAAGATTCCTTATCAATTTGGTTATAAATTCACTGAAGTAAATAATGTAAAACATTCGTATACGATAAGTGACTGGGAAATATCTCAACTTTACAGAGGGTGTAGAAACAGATCTAAAGCAACTGCCTTAGAAGACAAAGAAAAGGAAGCATTATTGAAAGTTAGACAAAAGTTGGAAGATGAGTTTCTCACCAAAAAAGATATTCATTTTATCGTAGGAAATCTCAAAAATCACTGCAAAGTTTTCATGATTATAGGAATTTTTTATCCTCCCAAAATTGTTCAAAATCAAAACGTACAAACTCTAAGTTTATTTGATTGGTAAAATGTTTAATTCAACAACTTCTGACAAAGGCTTTGTATTGACTTTTGGCTATGGCAACCGAAAAAATTATGATTCTTTCCTAGATTATTTGGAAGAATTTAATGTTAGTTGTGTAATTGACGTAAGGCTAAGTCCTCGTGCTTGGTCTAGAAAATGGTACGGAGATGCCATAGAAAAGCTTTGTATCTCCAAACATATTCAATACATATCTAAATCATCTCTTGGCAATATATCGGGCTGTAGTCATTGGGTTCCCCCAGAAAAACAAGAAGCAGAGCAAACTTTATCTGAAGTAGCTGAGATGCTTGAAAATGGAAATATCCTTTTACTCTGCGCAGAAATGGATTCTTCCAAATGCCACAGAGTCGAAGTTGCTTGCAAATTACAAGAATTGACAAATGTTTCAGTCAAGCACCTTAAATAATTTCATCAACTAGCAACTCAAAAATATTCATTGAACGAAGTTTGTTCTAACCCTCTATGTCTTCTCTTCCTTCTCTAACCACCGCAACCATTTGGACAATTCTGAACGACGAACTAGATGACGATACCACCCATCAACTCGTCTGGCATTGTCTGGGCTATCGCTATGACGCCGCTACCCAAACCTGGGATCTGACCCAGGTAGAACCGAATTGGCAAACGGACTACCCCGAACCGCCCAACTTTATCGAAAGTCGTCCTGCAACCGTAAAGTTGACGCGTTCTATTCCCCCAGATAATAAACAATTGCTCAAAGAGCAACTGGGGTTTGCTGGCTATAAGGTGGGTGAGTTGGTGCCCCGCAAAACCCGTCGGGCAACGATCGCCAATTGGCTGCTGAGCTACATGAAAGATCACGGCACGATCGAGGCAGGCGTTTGAGCAAAACCTGAAGATTTGTTGGAGGGGCGAACGACCGTTCGCCCATGCAAACGATTCAATATTCGATCTTATTTAATCCACGATCCTTGGGATTCTCATAAAAATAACTTGAATAACTTTTTGGGGAGAGTGCGGCTCTGCCGCACTCTCCCCAAAAAGTTTTGGGTTTTGATTTTGTAAGGATCCTTACCCAATTGGGGGTTTAAATCGGCACAGAGTGTGAGCTTCTACATGCTGGATGTTGACCGGATCGGCCCGTTGTAATCGACCGTAATCACCCAACCATCAGGATCGACAGTAACCGTGCTTTCGATCGAAGGAGTCGTGTATCCCGGTTCGCCACCCACAAAGGTAAACGTCACAGTGCCATCGGCATTAAGCACATAGGGAGATTCAGACGCGGGACCATGCATCGCGGCTTCTGCGGTATAGTTCACAACGCCGCCATTGGCTCGTTCTGCGGCTTGTCGCGCCAGATTTTTAGCGCGGCTGAGATCAACCACGGTAGTCGGGTTTGTTTCTTCGGTTTGCTTGCTGAGATGAGAAACAGGAGCCGCCGCCTGGGCGACGTTAAAGGCTGCAAGGGTAATCAGAGTGGTAGTAGCCAGCGTGGCGATCGCAATTTTTTTCATAACAAATCGGGTGCAAGTGAAATTGATGCTTAAACAGTATGACAAGACTCAAAAGCATCCTGTGAAATTGTTACAAAATCAGCAATACCAAACGTATGATAATCGGTATCTTAAAGGGATGGATTGCATAAACTCGATTCTATTTAGGACAGCGACGGCTCTGCCGTCGCTGTCCTAAATAAAAGTGATCGGTTAAATCATCTATGATCCTTAAACACGGAATGGTGGTGTGGGTGGCAGGCGTAGCCCGTCGCCCATCCTGCTATTTCATCTATCAGTGATACTGGCGCATATGAATTGGTGGCAAAAGCTCAAAAACAATTCCCTGGCTTGGTTTGGCACAATTATTCTGTTGATTTTTTATCTGACAGTAATTTTTGCAGAATTTGTTGCCCCCTATGATGCTTACAATGCCCAGGCAGACGGCTCCTTGCTGCCGCCAACTCAAATCTATTGGCGTACAGAACAAAATCAGTTTATTGGACCTCATGTTTACCCGACCACCCAGGGGCCGGTTGATTTAGATACGGGCGATCGCCAAATCAAAATTGACACTAGCAAACCCTCTCCCATTCGCTTGTTTGTCAAGGGTTCAGACTATCAATTTTTGCAACTCAAACTGCCTCTGCCCACCCGATTTTCCTGGTCAGATCCGAAGATTGAAGAAATCACTATCCTGCCAGGTTTCAAAGGTAATCGGCATTTATTTGGCACCGTCGGCGACGGCACCATCAATCTGCTAGGCACCGATGAGCAAGCCCGCGACCAATTCAGCCGTCTGATTTATGGCGGACGCATCAGCCTGAGTATTGGGTTGGTCGGCATTTTGATTTCTTTCCCACTGGGGATGCTGATTGGCGGAATTTCGGGCTATTTTGGCGGCATCGTCGATGTCGTGTTGATGCGCGTTGTCGAAGTGTTGATGACGATTCCAGGTATCTATCTCCTGGTAGCACTGGCAGCCGTGTTACCTCCTGGATTGCCGAGTTCGCAACGGTTTTTACTGATCGTGCTAATCACCTCGTTCGTCAGTTGGGCAGGGTTGGCACGGGTAATTCGGGGTCAGGTGTTATCGATTAAAGAAAGAGAATTTGTGCAGGCAGCTAAGGCAATGGGTGGGCGATCGCTCTATATCATCACCCGCCATGTTTTACCCCAAACGGCTAGCTACATCATCATCTCTGCCACCCTTTCAATTCCCAGTTTTATTCTGGCTGAAGCGGTTTTAAGTTTAATTGGGCTGGGCATCCAACAACCCGACCCCTCCTGGGGCAATATGTTGTCGTTAGCGATTAACGCATCGATTTTAGTGTTGCACCCCTGGCTCGTTTGGTCGCCCGCTGTCGTCATTGTATTAACCGTGCTGGCATTCAATCTGTTAGGCGATGGGTTGCGCGATGCCCTCGACCCGCGCAATCTGCAACGGTAAATAGAGCGGCATGAACCCTTCACCCTTCTACCCAACCCTCACCAAACGACTGTTCCAATGGAGGAGACTAAACACAAGGTTCGAGATCAGGTTTTATATCGCCTGAAAATGCAAGGGGCACAAACAGCAACGGCATTGGCACATCAGTTGCAGGTGTCGCCCATGGCAATCCGCCAACATTTGCAAAGTTTAAAGGCAGAACACCTGGTGACCTATGTTGAAGAACGGCGTCCGGCAGGGCGTCCGGTCAAGCTCTGGCGGTTAACCGATAGCTCAGGTTCTCGGTTTCCCGATAGCCATGCCGACCTGTTGCTGGATCTAATTCGCAGTGTGCAAACGGTTTTTGGAGATGATGGTTTACAAAAACTGGTCACCGATCGCAGTCAACGGCAGTTGCAATCCTATAGAACCCGATTGGCAGAAATGGGAATCGCCGCCGAATGGCAGCATGTGGTCAGAGCGATCGCCCAGTTGCGCAGTCAGGAAGGCTATATGGCAGAGGTGATGGAGCAGCCCGACCAGGCATTGCTTTTGGTCGAAAATCATTGCCCCATCTGTGTTGCGGCTCAGGCGTGTCAGGGATTGTGCCAAGCCGAACTGGATCTGTTTAGGACAGTTTTAGGATCAGCCGTTACGGTAGAACGGGTGGAACACAGTCTTAATGGCGATCGCCGCTGTGCCTATCTGGTCAGATCAACGGGCTAAATCAGGGAATCACTTTGAACGGTGCAACCGCAGGTTGCACCGTTCAAAGTGATTCCCAAATCCCACAACGCTTGTAATATTGGGGTAGTGAGACCGCGTATGGGAGTGTGAACATATGATGTTGCTCAAGTCTCGTTCTCTAGCCCGTTGGGGTGCGATCGCGGGTTTAACGGTTGCCACCTGTGCCACCTGGATTGCCCCCAGTTTTGTCGTACCGCAGCAGATTGGCGTTCAGGCGCAAGAATGGATTGCCACATCTGTAGATGAGCTAAAAAATTCTCGTCAGCAATGGATTCAAATTGACATTTCTACCGAAACCCTGACCGCATGGGAAGGCGATACGCCAGTCTACTCAGTCCTCGTCTCCACCGGACGCAGCGACGAACCTACCCCAACCGGCGTCTTTGCGATTCAATCGATGCACCAGGAAGCCCGGATGCAGGGGCCTGACTACGATATTCCCGATGTACCCTATGTCATGTATTACGATGGCAACTATGCCATTCATGGCACTTACTGGCACGATAGTTTTGGCACACCCGTCAGCAATGGCTGTACCAATATGGCAGTAGACCACGCCCAATGGCTATTTGACTGGGCATCGATCGGCACCCCCGTTGTGGTACAGCGCTAGATCGGCATCATTAAAGTTACACTGGCTCACTACTCTACTGCTGGAGGATGCCAGCCTGCTCGAACCCAATTGCGCCGAACAAGCACTGCTAATACGTTATTTAATTTGAGTGCTGCAACCGTTGCTCGACCACAAGCCGTTCGTCCAACTATCTCCGTACTGTCTTCACTCCAACCAAAATGCTCTGTCCATTTTTGCTGGCGAGGATTGAATAAGGGTAGCACTTCACCTGTTTCAGGGTCATGCGCTTCGGTCTGAGTCCACTTATACTGGTTGCACAGTTCACAGGCAAGACATAGATTATCGGCTGAATCAGTACCGCCTTTAGCAACGGGCTGAATATGGTCAATTTGCAATCGTCCCATTATGTAATCCTGCTGGCTCAGGCAGTACTCACAACGATACGTACTTCGTACAGGCTTCGCCAATGCCTGCCCGTTGCCGGACGTGCGCTCGAATATCATCTGGGATACGGGTCATATCATTGATAAATCGCGCAAACCCCGTCGAACGGCTTCTGCCAAAGCTTCTGATTTGCGAAGTTGTCCGATCTGATAGATTTGCAGTAGTGCCAGAAGTTCATATCGCTCGGCGCTGGTCAAGCCTTCTATTTTGCCCTTTGCCTGAAGATCGCCTAACCGTTGATTTTGCACTTCATCCATTTTGGCGTTTGCCAGTATGAGTACATCACTATCTGACAAGTCAGTCATGGAAAATGCTGTATCAAGCTCTGGCACTCCGTCCACAGTAAACCAGAGCATCTCTAGAACATCTGTCAGAACAGATCCCAAATCACGTTGAGTTGCCGCACCCAGTTGGCGTGCTTGCTCAATCAAGTTTTCCGGTAATTTGAGAGTGACTTCAATCGTCATATTTGCCGTGCTAGTGATGTCTCTTCAGCATAGATCGGCTTTGGAATAACGGGGATGGTTGCTATTACCGTTTTAGCCACCAGATTAGAAGTGCGATCGCTAACCCCACCCCAAACCAAAGCCACCCATTCTGCATTTGGCGAGAAGAAGGTGAAGTAGATGGTTTTCTTTCGGTAGGCAAGCTCTTAACATACCAATCGTCATCGTTGCGCTTCTCGGTACCAATGCTGGGTGCAGTACTCCGCTGTATGGCAATGATCTTATTCCGTTCCGCAATGGCGGTTTTGCATTGTTCAACCCTGTGGTCAAGCTTTAGCGCTTCGTAAATGGCTAACGCCTGTTGATAACTCTGCAATGCCTCATAATGCTGATCGAGTCGAGCCAGTGCAATGCCCATATTAAATAACGAGTCGGCTTCACCGTGACGATCGCCGATCTCACGTTTAATCGCTAACGACTGCTGATGGAAGTCAATCGCCTGCGGGTATTGTCCTAAGGACTGGTAGGCATTCCCCAGATTCATTAACGAGGTCGCTTCACCGTAACGATCGCCAATTTCGTGTGTAATTGCTAACGACTGCTGCTGGAAGTCAATTGCCTGTTGGTATTGCCCTAATGACTGGTAGACAGTCCCCAGATTACTTAACGAGGCTGCTTCACCGTAGCAATCGCCGATCTCACGTTGAATCGCTAACGACTGCTGCTGGAAGTCGATCGCCCGCGGGTATTGCTCTAAGGACTTGTAGGAAGTTCCTAGATTGCCTAACAATGCAGCTTCACTCTCGCGGTTGCCAATTTCGTGTGTAATTGCTAACGACTGCTGATAGAAGTCAATCGCTTGCGGGTACTGCCCTAAGGAATGATAAGCATTCCCCAGATTGCCTAACAATGAAGCTTCACCATTGCGGCTGCCAATCTCGCGTTGAATTACTAACGACTGCTGATAGAACTCGATCGCCTGCTGGTATTGCCCTAAGAACTGGTAAGCAATCCCCAGATTGCCTAACGAGTTTGCTTCCCCGTTGCGGTTGCCAATCTCGCGGTAAATCGCTAACGACTGCTGATGGAAGTCGATCGCCTGCTGATATTGCCCTAAGGACTTGTAGGCATTCCCCAGACCGCTTAACGAGTTCGCTTCACCCTGACGGTCGCCAATTTCGCCTTGAATCGCTAACGACTGCTGATAGAAGTCAATTGCCTGCGGGTATTGCCCTAAGGAATGGTAGGCATTTCCCAGATTGCCTAACGAGGCAGCTTCACCCTGACGGTCGCCAACGTCGCGTTGAATCGCTAACGACTGTTCGTGAAAATCGATCGCATCAGTGAATCTGGATTGAGCACCTAAGAAATTTCCTAATGCGGTGAGTGCGGCAGCTTGAGCAGATTTGCGATCGAGCTGTTGATAGTGGTGAATTGCCGTTTGAAAGGCGGCGATCGCGGCGGCTTGCTCTTGTGCCAGGTTTGTTGCTGTGCCGCTGCGAACTCGATGGGCGTAGACCTGTCCCAACTGCTCATACAGCGTTGCCAAACCGGGAGACTCTGGTGCGGTGGCTTTTAGCTGTTGAATTTCAGTCAGGAGTTCGTGGAGCGGTGGCAAGAAGTCGTTTGACCGGGGGGTGGTCGAGTCAGATGGGAAGGGTGGCTGGGTGACGGCAGATAGGTTGGGTTCTGTTTCCGGGACAAATCGTAAGACCGCTTTGCGCCAGCTCCAAAAGTCGGGGGCACGACGGATCAGCTCTTTGAGAATGCGATGCGTCACCCACAGCACAATCGGATAGGGATACTCTCGCAGTCCTTCGCGGGTCCACTGTAAGTAGCCAAAAAACTTATCGAGTTCACTTTGGTCATCGTCTGGCTTCAGCGTGATGCGCGGTAAAAGTTCGGCTCCCGTAATCGTAAACACTGCTTCCCCGCCCTGCTGAAGATAATCCTGCTCTTCTTTGAGCTTCGCCAGTGCTGCCCGTACGCTGGGTTCTTGCCCCAGCCTCACCCGATAGGGTTGAATCTTGGCTTGCCGCGCTTCCGTTTCATACTGCTCGATGATTCGCTGCCGCAGCCCCCAGTCATCGCAGGCGACAATAATCGGAGCCAGCCGCCCCTGACTGTTTTCAATCAGCGAAATCAGTGCGTCATAGGTTTTGGCATTCTGTTCCTGCGGAGTAGCCGCGATCGTCATACCAACACCCCTTCCTGCACCAACAGATCAACCACGATCGGGTTGATGTCGTACCACAAGGTCGCGTTGCGATATTCCAGCACATATAACCCATGTAGCAAATCAAGAAACCGCTGGTTTTCTGCATCTTGAGGCTTGAACTGTTCATAAATTGATTTCAGCAAGTCAAAATCTTTTTGTCCCAGAGGTTCCGCATAGCCAATCTGCAAATCGGTCAACACGGTATCTAGCACTTGCTGGTCAATAATCACGGGTGGTTTATCGAAGAGCGATCGCCGAATCCGTCCCCGAATGTCTTGCATACAGATATCGCAGCAGCGATCCACAATCCGAATCAGTTCGCGCAGCACACCGCCACTTTTCAAAATCATCTGCGGCTTCACTGCCGGATCGATCAGTGACCCAGGCAGGCGTTTGTCGATCACTTCTGCAAACAGGGCTACACACGCTTCGTCGGGGGTGCGATCGGGTTGTCTCACCATCGCTTTGCTATAAAACTTTGCCACCCGCATGGTATGAATCTGCTTCACATGGGCTTCGATGCCTCGCTTTAGAGACACCTCTCGCAGCGTTGCGATCGGAATGGTGTAGAGAATTTGAAACCCTGGATCAAGCAGGGGCTGAATGTTTTTGCTGAAAATCGATTCGGTGACGCTCAGATCAAGCTTATCCAGGTCATCGATAATCACTAAAACTCGTTGTCCCGTCGCATTGCTGATGTAGATTTGAATCGCGTTAATTTGAGTGATCAAATCAGAAATCCTCCGGTCAAATTCAGTCGAGATCTCATTTCTCACCACCGAATTCACTTTCAGGGTCGATTTGATCGCTGCCAAAAACTCAGCAATCAGGGGAATGCCACCTTTGACGCTTGCCTCTCCCCGCGCTTCAATCTCCGCTTCGACATCTTGAGATTCTGTTTTGGTGTGCTTGCCAAGCCAGCGATACAGCTCTTTCTTAATGCCGGGTTTCAGCTTCACTTCAGCTTTCTCAGCCGCTTCTAGCATCTGAACCGCCATCGAGAACAGAATATTGACGTGATCAACCGCCGATCGCTCGATCGTATCGGCGATCGAAAACATCACGATAAAGTATCGTCCCGTTTCGATCAGGCGAAATCCCAGTTCTGCCAACAGCGTCGATTTACCGCAGCCGCGATGTCCCGTAAAGATCAGCTTTTCATCGAGTCCTGGAGCATCTTCGATCGCCTGCTCTAGCTCGTCGATCAACTTGGTTTGATATTCCACGCCCAGCCGCTTCAGCTTTTCTTTAGTCACCAGTGGTTCAAGCTGAAGATCTTGACTGGCGGCACGATACTGCTCAAGCTGCTGTTGAAGCTGTTCTAGCGTCATCATGCGGAACGTTCCTGCGATCGAGATTTTTATTCTGTTAAGCTTACACTGGCGAATGGGCTTGCGCTGAATTGGGTTGGGTCTATGCGATCGCTGCAAACAAGGACTATTGCTCTTGCATCAGGCGTAAATAATTTTGTTTCAATTGCAAATGGCTGGTTGCCATTTGCTCGGTCATTTCCCGCTCAATATCGCAACTGCGTTCCCAAAACAAGGCAGATCGCCGCGCTGCCAACATTTCTTTCCAGATCAACCCCAACAGTTCAGCAGCCAGCGGATTCTCGACGGCTAAATTTCCCTGCAATTCTTGAAACGCGCGATTGGCTTCTGAATGTTGAGTAATGTCATCGGCAAGTTCTAAACAGTCTTGGAGCGATCGAACCGGACTGACGAGTTGGGATGAAGACATGTTTCAGGAATGTAATAGAGTTGGCGTAAAATGAGACCCAGGAAAAGTGTTACTTTTTCTTAATTATAATAAGCGAGATGATTCTGCATCGGTTTTCAGACGAATGAGTTTAGGTGTCAATGGGTAAGCAGCGCGTTCTCTCCGGCATTCAACCAACAGGTGATCTACACCTGGGCAACTATCTGGGGGCACTCCGTAACTGGGTAGAGATTCAGCAAGATTACGAGAGTTTCTTATTTATGGCAGACCTCCATGCCATTACAGTGCCGCACGACCCGACCAAGCTGGCAGAAAATACGTACAAAGTTGCTGCGATGTATTTGGCGTGCGGTATTGATCTCAATCACGCCACCATTTTTGTGCAATCCCATGTTCCGGCGCATAGTCAACTTGCCTGGTTGTTTAACTGCATTACGCCGCTCAACTGGCTAGAAGCTATGGTGCAGTACAAAGAAAAGGCGATCAAGCAAGGTGAAAATGTCAGTGCTGGTCTTCTGATTTATCCGGTTTTGCAGGCGGCAGATATTTTGCTGTATGAGCCTGATAAGGTGCCCGTGGGTGAAGATCAAAAGCAACACCTGGAACTCACCCGCGACATTGCCGATCGGCTGAACCACAAGTTTGGCACGGAAGATAAGCCGGTGCTGAAGTTGCCCGACCCAATGATTCGCAAAGAAGGAGCCAGGGTGATGAGTCTGACCGATGGCACCAAAAAAATGTCGAAGTCTGACCCATCGGATCAAAGCCGGATTAACTTACTCGATTCGCCCGACGAAATCCAGCGCAAGATTAAACGTTGTAAAACTGACCCGATCCGAGGGTTGACGTTTGATGATCCGGAACGCCCAGAATGCAATAATCTTCTGGGTCTTTACATGATTTTGTCGAATCAAACGAAAGAAGCGGTGGCAGCCGAATGTCAGGATATGGGATGGGGGCAGTTTAAGCCCTTGCTGGCAGACACAATGGTGGCTGCTCTGAAACCGATTCAAGATCGTTATCACGAAATTACGTCTGATAAGGGATATTTGGAGTCTGTCTTGCGTCAAGGACGGGAAAAGGCTGAGGCGATCGCCAATCAGACCCTGGCGAAGGTAAAGGATGCTTTGGGGTATTCCCAACCCTTGTAATTGATACTAACTTGGTGACTAGAGTTAGATTTGGAACGTTCGCAATGCGAACGTTCCAAATCTAATACCAATCTCGTTTCTAGCCGTTCTTGTACCGTTGTTCCCGATCGACCTGGCACTGTTTTTATCCGTAAACGTTTATGTCCGATCCCAACTGTTCTACCCCCGATTCTCAGCCTGCAACGCCCACGCAGTGGCGATCGCAGTTTCGTGCGGCAGCTAAAGCAGGCGAGTTTTTAGTCACTGCCGAAGTGATGCCGCCCAAAGGGGGCAACCCTGCCCACATGATTCAGATGGCGCAGGGGCTAAAAGATCGGGTTCATGCGGTCAATATTACCGATGGCAGTCGGGCAGTATTGCGGATGTCATCCCTGGTTTCGTCGGTGCTGTTGTTGCAACAGGGCATTGAGCCGATCTGTCAGGTTGCCTGTCGCGATCGCAATAGCATTGCGTTGCAAGCTGACCTGATGGGAGCACAGGCGTTGGGGGTGCATAACATTCTGGCGCTGACGGGTGATCCGGTAAAAGCAGGCGACCATCCCAATGCCAAGAGTGTGTTTGATCTGGAATCAGTACGTTTATTGAAATTGATCGATCGGCTGAACAATGGCTTTGACCTCAACGATAAAGCTCTTGCCGATGGCGCAACCGATCTATTTGTTGGGGCAGCAGTTGATCCACAATGCCCCAGTTGGTCTGGCTTACAACGACGGTTTGAACGCAAATTAGAAGCGGGCGCACAATTTTTCCAGAGCCAGTTAATTTCTGATTTCGATCGCCTGGAAAAATTTATGGATCAGATTGCCGCCGGAGCCAACAAACCTGTTTTGGCAGGAATTTTCTTGCTGAAATCGGCTAAAAATGCGCAATTTATTAACCGCAACGTCCCCGGTGTACAAATCCCTCAAGACATCATCGATCGCTTAGAACAGGCTTCCGATCCCCTAAAAGAAGGCATGTTGATTGCCGCAGAACAGGTGCAGATGGCACGCCAACTGTGTCAGGGAGTCCATATGATGGCGGTACGGCGAGAAGATCTGATTCCTCAAATCCTTGACCTGGCTGGGATTGAGCCAATTGGTGGTTAGTTCGTTGCAATAGGGGCACGCGATCGCATACTGCCTCAAGTTCCGACCGAGAAGTTGATACATGCACCCGCCATGGTTATCAGCTATCGTCACGGAGCAACCTCAGATGAACCCCAATCTAACGGCTCTCTTTCAATCCCTGTTTCCGATCCAGCCCGCCTCCCGCTTAGATCGCTCTGATCCCTTGTTATTTTTGAAAGGCGATCGCTCCACGGCAATGAAGGCGATCGTGGATGAACCCATCTTGCCCGGAAAAGTAGGGCGCGTCTGGTTCCAAGCCTCGTGGTGGTATGCCCGCAGTGAGAGCGATGTGATTCTGCCAACGGATACGGTCGTTTATGTCGTCGGCAGACAAAATATTACCTTACTGGTTGAACCGGCAGCGCCAAAAGAGCGATTGGTGACCCCCTGTAAAGGCAAAGCATTCGTTCGATAGATCTTTGGTATAGCCATTGAGTCGAGGGTTAGGACAGTGGGAGTGTGGAGGCTGCATCTCCAACCAGGGGTGGAACCCCTGCACCCTGTTCAACCAGCCTCTCGGCTGCTATCAATGACGAACATCATGGTTATACCAATTTTTTATGAAGACGCGCCAAACCTGTGACCCCCTGTAGTCCCCCTTGGCAAGGGGGACGGCGACAGCCGGGGGTAAAATCAGGCGCAGCCTCGTATAAAAACGGTATTAGAATGCGTCGCCCTGACGATTTGCTGGGATGACCTGCTCTAGAAATCGCCTGACAATGAAGTGATTTCAGCTATAAATTCCAACAAAATCCGCTGATGCGGTTCTCCTAACGGACAGACCCGTCCGGCTCGCTCAGAATAGCGATCGCCTTGCTTAATCTGTTCGACGGTCAATAAGCCCAAATCCCATCCTTCATTTAATTCCAGCGCTTCGACGGCAACAACCAGCGGGGCATGAAAGACGTGGCGTATCACCCTGGGATCATCGGTATAGCTGCGAAAATGCGTTACCTGGGGGGGCACATAGCCAATTTCTTCGTGCAACTCTCGCCACATGGTGTCTTCTGGCGACTCTCCGGGGTCGAGATGCCCGCCAAAAAAGCCCCAATGCCCCGGATAGATAATTCCTGGAATGTCATCCCGAAGCTGCATAAGAAATTGATGGTCTTGGTACAAAATGGCGATCGCAACTTCAACCCCAGCATTAGACATAGACTTAAATTCCATCCCTGTTTTTTATGAGATCTCTGGCAACTTAAAGGTTTGAGATTATATGGCAACCGTCGAGACGGTTAAGTCAGGAGGTTGTGTGAGAACCCGTGCGGAGCGCGGGTTCTCACACAACCCTTATCCTAGCTGTGCGAGTTCGATTGCCTATTCTCTCTTCAGAAGCTTGTATTCTTCGACATAAACCTCACCTAGCTCCTGTCCCTCGACTACAATACTCTGATACCGCACTGTTGCTTGAATCCGGACTGTTTCCCCAGATTGGATAGTGGTATCGTTCGTCAATACCCAAATCGATCCGGTTTTGTCTTGCAGTTCATAGACTTGAGCATCAATTAAGGGAACGCGATCGCCCACCGTTCCTTGTAAATAAACCGTACTATCCATTTGACCATGGGTTTGCACTTGTCTGACGGAAGAGGTTCCGCGCGATAGCCAAATAGCCAGCAACAGCAAGCCACAAGCTCCCAGTCCCAATACTGTCAAACGGCGTGTTCTGTTGAAAAACATAGCATCCAAGATATTTGATTTGGAGAATGGGTATAAAACATGATTAAATCCCAGAAGGTGTGTGCCGCGCCTGATCAGGTGTGGTACATAGCTTCCAGGGTTAATGCAATAGTGTGTTGCGGATCGAAGATTGAATAAACTCTAATGCTTTTTGAGCGTGCGACGCGGAGCCGTCGTGCGCTCAAAAAGAACGACAGGTTAATGAATCTGTGATCCTTAGCGATGGACTACCAAACATTGCGTTTTTCAACTGCGAAGGAACAAAATGCGCTCTGTTGAATACTCTTATTTTCAGGGGGTGTTTCAAAGCGCTCATCATTGGTGCGGTTGGCTAGTGCGACGTTGAAACCCCGTTCAACCGACTGAGTCAAACTATCAACCGCCGATTGAAACCATCGCCCGGGTGTTTAATGAGCTGAGGATGATCATGAAATTGTGGATTCGTCGTTCGACTATCACACTTGCTACAGTGACAACCATTGCTACCAGTGCTATTGTTGCAGGTCTGGCGCTGGCTGCTACGTTTGGACAGCGAGAAGTCGATCAAAGTCGAGTAATTGCGATCGCCGCTCCTCGGTCTGGGGGGACGGCTCATCAACTGTTAGTTTTAGAACAAGTCTCTGATACACGCCAGTGTTGGAGCGAAAGTGGCAATAACCCTGTGATTATCAACCCACTTTTGCTGACATTTGATTTCACCGGGATTTGCGGACGCAGTACCGATAGTAATGGGTTTTCCATTCGGGTGAATGGTGAAGACTATGCGCTGCTCTATAGTATGCGGGTGGCTCATCGAGATAATGACCTGGTATTGCTGGGCACGTCCAACGATCGCAGTGGGCCTGAATTGGTGATTGCCAGAGCTCGCGGCACCACAACAGACTTTGCCAAGCTATTTTTAGAACCCGGCTGGCGGTTTACAAAACGGACATTTGGCGATCGCGTTTTAGGTCATTTCTATCTCACCTATGAAGGTGTGTTCCCACCTCCTTCTTCGACACCGACGCCGACTCCAACACCCACTCCAACCCCGACGCCAACACCCACTCCCACTCCCACCCCTACCCCCACGCCTACCCCGACTCCTACCCCGACTCCTACGCCAACGCCGACCCCCACGCCGACTCCTACCCCAACGCCAACGCCAACGCCGACACCATCTACAACCACCCTACGAGATATTGATGGAGATATCTACGAACGGGAAATTCGTCAGGCAGTTTCCATTGGCTTTATTGCGGGGTTCCCGGAAGACAATACCTTCCGTCCAATGCAATCTCTGACCCGAGAACAATTGGTTTCCATGATCATTAGTGCTTTAGACACTCTGCCTAATGTCAATCTGGCGATTCCGACTCAAGTCAGTGGCGCACCCTATCCCGATGTCAGTACATCGCGTTGGAGCGCTGCCAAAATTAAATTTGCCCGCGACAATAATATTGTCAGCGGCTACCAGGATGGCACCTTCCGTCCCACTCAACCCGTGACCCGTGCTGAAATGATGGCAGTGCTGCGTCGTGCGGCTGAATATGGCAGAACCCTGCAAGGGCTGAGTCCAACTCTATCGGAGACCCGCAATCCGACTGATTTCTCAGATACCGAAGGGCATTGGGCAAATTCTGTGATCGAGCAAATGTCGGCATATTGCCGCGTAGCATCACCACTCAACGAATCTGGAGATGCTTTTGCACCCAACCAGCAAGCCCAACGCAACTACGCAGCCGCAGCCACACTGCGAATGCTGAACTGTGTTGGCAGAGGACGATAGCGCCGTCTCCAGCAAAAGACAGGGTGAGCATTGAACGCTCATCCTGCTCATGTTTTCCGCTATTGAGTCACGTAAAAAGCGGCGCGAAGCGCCGCTTTTCAATCCATTAATTCTTGTTTTTGAGCGCGTAGCACTACATGA
>NZ_JBSLYH010000049.1:0-54885 GCF_055793305.1 Calyptranema fuscum S582 | reverse complement strand
TCGCAGCCTCGATGTTGTCGGCACGATCACCCCGGATGCGGTTCTTGTAAGCGGTTGCCAGATTCATCATCGATGTCGCCCACTCCACCGGCATCGCCTCGCGCGTCCTCACCTCCAACACCTGCTGATAGGCAGCAATGCCCAACTCCAGATTCAGCCAGCGGCGACCCAACGGAAACTGCTGAATCAGATTACCAAACTCACCCACTACGGCCGCCATCATCCGCTGTTGCCCAACACTGCTAGCCAGCAATCGAGAGGCAACTTGCGGTAGGGTGGTCAACAGGGATTCATTCAATTGATCCTGATGCTGCTTTAAGAAGGCGTAAACTTGCTGAGCATTTCCCTGACTCTCCACGATGAGTTGAAACACTTGCAGCAAAAATTGTTCAGAGTTTCCTGCTAAATTAACACTTGTTAATTCCCTTGGTGGCTCTGCCACAACCCTATTTTGATGTTGAGCGATCCAATCGGTTGCTATCTGCCGAGTCTTTTGTAATCGCTGTGCTGCCGTTGCTTTTCCTCGACGCTCTAATTGCGCTATTTCTGATGCCATGACCTCTAGCAATCCAGCATCAACCCACTGAGACTGCTGTTGTAAAAGGGTTGCTTCCTCTCCGGGTTCACACCACATTAGTTGCTCAATCAACGTCTCATACGCCTGAATTCGCTGCTCATCCATGCGGGTTTTCCCAAAGACTTTCGTTTACTTCTACATCCTCTATTCATCCCTTTTCGGTGCTTATTATTGGCAGTCAGGCAACTTTATACATTGCCGTTCCAGAGGAAGGGTCTAACGTCGATTAACATCAACCCAACTATTCCACCACTGGTTTATAGTTTGGGAGGGTGAGGGCGATCAACCCGCAAAGTTAGCGCATCAAATAATTTCTGCTGAGTATCCGCCGTCATCCAACGGTGATAGGTTTTCTCATGGACTGCTACAGAATGACCCATCTGTTTTGCTGCCAACTCACTGGGCAAACCAAATTCCAGGGTTCTGACTGCCCAACGGTGCCGGATATCTAACGCTGTAAAAGGAAGCTTCAGACGGTCTTTGAAATAATGCGTTACTCGTTGTCCATAGTCTTTGTGTTCTTTTCCAGTCACGTTAGGAAGCTGTTTGTCTCTCAGGTTCCACTGATCGACCCATTCTGGATAGTAAGCCCACACCTGGCGAAATCCAGTCTTTCCTTCCAACACCAAAGCAAAATACTTATCTTGCTCTAACTCAGTAGTGTCTAAGAAAAATGCCTCATGGTTTCTTAGACCAAACGCAACAATCATGCCATACACCCATTTCCAACCCGGATTTTTAATCTGGTAAAAATGCTCGGTCAATTGCTCGTCGGTCGGCAACGTGCGTGGGTCTACCTGGGTCGCAGAATAACTGCCCTGAAGTGCTTTGAAATCTGTGGTTAAGCCTGCCAGGTCAGCCAGCTTAGATAATGCCAGGGTAAACCGTCTGCGGGTTCTGGTATTCGCTTCCGTGCTTTCTATCGCTGTTTTAAGCAAGTCGAGGGTTAACGGTTTGCTGCAATCTAAGAGTTTAAAAACATTGTGATAATCCGTTTTCCAGGTCACAGGAGCAACTGTCGAACGAAATTCTGACTCAAACTTAGAAACCCAATCTCCCACGGTTTGCGGAATTTGCCCACGCGCAATCAGGTAAGGTTCCCAAGAAAATTCACCACAATCTAGCAGTGCTCCTACCTTTCGGGCTTCTGCTTCTGCCAACGATACCCCACGCGGATGAGCCCCAATGCCCAACGCGATCCGCTGCTGAAATGGCTTTACCTTGTCTGAACCGGGTTTAGGGGGCAAGGTTGCCGATAGGTAAAGTTTTTCACCGATTTGTTGAATGGCAACGCCAACCCGATGAGCTTTAAGCCTGCCATTGGCTTGAGCAATTTTCCCTGCTATTTCCACTTGCTTAAATCTTGCTTAGAAATATGGGGTAAATTATTCCGTATTGGTCTTCTTTATTCTAGATACACAAAGATTAACATAATTAAAAGCCTCGGAAAACCAGTATTTCCAAGGCTTTTAGATAGGTCTAAAGAAAGGCGCCACCCAGATTCGAACTGGGGAGTGGAGGTTTTGCAGACCTCATTACTATCTTTGAAACCCTTGCTGCAAAAGAATTCCAAAAGAGCACCTAACATCTGTAACCCAAACTGTAACCATTCAATCGATGCTTTTGCAGAGCTACTCAAACCGATCGCTGTAAGACCTGAACCACGGGAGCAGCAATAGCATCATTTGGATCTATGCCGTTCGCGTCAGTCAGAATAATACATTGCCCTTCCCCTAAATACAGATCCGATGCCAATGTCATATAAGCAACCTCAACTGCTCCAGAGGTAAAAACGGCAGACGCCAACGACGAGCCAAACATAAACTGGTAAGTACAATTATTCTGCTGATAGGCAGACATTGAAGCAAAAAAATTACCCGATAACAGTGTTTTACGAAGGTAGAGTGTTAACGTGCGAGAGCCTTCCGTGGAGCTTGTCGTAAACAAGCATGATGCGGATAACAGTTTCCATTGCACCCCAACAGGAACCGTCCAGTAAATAGCATTACTGGTATCAGGAAAATGAGTGAAGGAATCACTAAACTCATCAAGCGTTACCACTTGAGCAGTTGACCAACCTCCACCCCCAGCAGAAATACCAGAGACTAGAAGATTGCCATCGGCATCAATTGCCAGCGTCCGAGCATTGCCAACCTGATCCTTCCCTGCTACCAATACTGGATTAACCGATGCTACTGCATTCTCCTCTACTGCACCCTGGATTGAAAAAAGCCGGACCAACTGACCATAGATCAACCGGAGATATTCGTTATCAGTAGACGCCATACTCAAGCATCCTTCTTAGTCGTTGTAGTCGTTGCTTTTGCCACAGGTTTCTTCTCTTCAACCGGCTTTGGTTGCTCCTGCAAAACTACTTTGCCATTCACTACCTCAGCCGCGCAACGCTGCCCATCCATCCAGCAAAACAAACCCTCATCATCCGATCGCAACTTATCGCCATTTGGACAGACCAACGTCCCAGCCTTTTGATAAAACTCAGTCGAAAACTTATCAGCCATATATCCTCCCGGTTAGCTAATAGCTAATAGCTAATAGCTGTTAGCTATTGCACTACATCAGTTGTGTGAACTTCGATCAGCCGCAGTTGTTGTTCAGCGTTAATCGCTGGATCAACATCTAAATCACCTGTCGTTTCATGGGAAAGCCAGGTAAAATCATCCAACCGTTGAAAGTCATCATCGTTACTGTGTCTTACTTCGGCTTCCATCCCGATCGCACGCGCGATCGCCGCCTGACCCACAATGAAGGACGAGCGCGTTAATGTTGACCCCGTGCCCAATGTTTCATTCTGTACTCCCTCAGTCCCAGCAGTGCCCATACTATGAGCATTCGTTGCAAAGAAATGAAAGCCACCGATCGAACCTGCATAACCTGATACTCTGCCCATTTCACGATTTGAGGCGACCGATAACATACTCGTCAATTCCTCAACTTGAGCCTGAGTCAAGTATTGATTCTTAGCGCTGAGTGAGTTCTTTAGTTGAGCCAATCCAATATCGTGAATGACCCAAATATAATGCCCATCATCTAGCGGCGGAATTTGCAAGCCAGACGTGTAAGCATAAGCGTTATTGACGAAGTTCTCTGTAATTGTTCCATCATCATTTGCACCCACATTTCCAGGCATTGTTGTTACGCTTTGCCTATCGTTATAAATAACGCGAGTTGTAGCAAATGCTCTACTTCTAATTGACACATCCTCATACACCTCATAATCGTGCCCTAAAACTTTCGTGACCGCAGCTTCTAGCGAAAACATTGAATAGGCGGAAACAAACTCAGGAATCGAAACCGGGACACTTGTAGCTGGAGCGCCAGAACCTAAGCCTCGCTCACCTAGCATGATCGATACTGCGTTCGCACTCAGATTCTGTCGATTACTTGATAGCCTTGTCCCTGGCGTCAGGGTGCGATCAGCAACAGATGTAGGCTCAGTCAACCAGCGCAGCCGCGAAACCTGGACCGTATCACCAGGACCTTTACCCAACTCCAACTCATAGAATGGAAACTGCCACCAAACATAACGCCCTTTATGGGTTTCCCTCACTACTATGGATAAATAATCCAGTAGGTACGGGGTAATATCTGCTTTTAGCGTTGGTGCATCCGACGCCAACCGCCGCCCCCCACCCATCAACAGACCATGCTGCTTAGCATGGATTTCCATATCCCGCCGCAACTGGTCACGCTGAGTCGAAAACAAATGCCTCGCCTCACTCAGATCCCGCTGAATGATTTGTTTCCCCGTGCGTTTATTCACCCAGATCGCAGAGGGTGCAGAATCAATCACACTGATAAAATCAGCTGCCAATCCCTCGGAGCGATCGCGCCCTGCTGACAAATTAGTATTAACATTCAACACCCGAAACACCTGATTCAAGCTATCTCGCTGTTGAGTCACTGCCTGTAATTGTTCCTGGGTTTGTTGCAACTGCGATCGCACATCAGCCGTAGCATCCTGCACCGCCGCAGAAACCGCTGCCGTTATCGCTTGCTGCAACTGCTCAGACGTCAGCCGTAGTTCATGCGGGTGCTCTCCCCCATCTCCTCTATCTTCCCCATCTCCCCCATCTCCCTCACCCTGGTTTACTGAATCCTGCGATTCTCCTGCACCGTGCGATCGCACCTGTAACAGCACGTCAGATTCAGAAATCGCATCCTTGACCACAATCGGTTTACCCATATCAAGTACCTCACTTGTTAACAGACAACACTCTAGCCGCCTTCACTGCTGGCACCGTCACCAACGAAATTTCATAAGCATCCCTTACTCCATGCCGTTCTAAATAAGGTTGAGCAGAAACTGACCGAGGACAACCCCAGCTAGGGTAAATATCTTTGCCACAGTCACAACCCGGACATTTAATTTGAGAATAAACAAAAGTAATTGAAACTTCCCGTTGTCGATCGGCACTAAGTTCAACCAATACCGGATGGTCAGGCGCTACAGCGATCGCCACCTTTACGATCTGATATCCTTCTTCAGCAATTGACGCCTTCTCATCCTTGCTCAACCCTTTAGGTGGTTTGGCAGACTCAACTAAAGCCTCAACAATTCGCCCCCAGTTCCCATCAACCGACCAGAAGCTATGATCCTTCATTGCCACCCGATCATTGATGTGCTGAGCAATCAATGGCAACTCCTTAGCCGGAATCCGCATTCCTGAACGGTTCGGTAAATTGTCAGTCGCGATCGCCTCAATAATGATCGTGTCCATTCCCAACCCTCCAAAGACTGTCAGTATCCTCGACCCCCGGTTCATTCACCTCTTCATCAATCATTTGCTGCCAGGGATTAACGCTAATTTTTGGGAACTTCAGCCGATACTTCCAGGGTAAAGGAACCTGTTTCAAGGCAAGCTCTGTATCAATCAATTGCCGTAAACCAGTGCTAAGCAATTGCCGCACTACCCCAACAAACACCACAAACGACAACGCCGGTTGATAGGCAATCTCTCTGGCATACCGCACATCAACCCCCAGTAAATAGAGCGGTACTCGCGATCGCATAGCAATACGCAATCGCCGCAGATTGTGATTTGCAATCAGTTGATTAATTGGGTAGCCCCCCGGTGGACCTTGCGGCTTCTTTACATCCCCACCTTGTAACAAATAGATATCAGGGATGATGCCAGCCCGACGACGCATCTCATGATCTTCCTTATAGTGACGCTTATACGCCTCATCTGCACCCGGAGGCATCAGGTGTATATTGGGCTGGATGGCACTTGAGCGGCTCCCTTCACCCAAGTCGGTATCCCCATCTTTTAACTTCGTCCAATCATTCATCGACTCGTAAAACAGCGATCGCCCATGTAAATAGCGTCTGTTATAGCTCCACTGAATCAGGCTAACTGGGTTGATAATTGCCTTCTCTCGATGACTGCCTATAAACACTTGCTCATAACGCCATAGCCCCCCAGTCTCATCTGGCACCGCATGAACCTGCCAACTCGGAAGCAACCGAAAGCCAGTAATCATCATTGCTTTAGTATCAATATCCAATAGCCCAAAGGCATCCCCCCAAGCCATCATCCGCCAGATGATCTGCCAATAGTCCAACAACCCCATACACCGATCAAGAACAGCCCTAGCGATCGCCACCGTTTCAGCTTGTGGATTATGCTCATCTTCCACCACTGCAAACCCCAACTCATCCCCCGTACCACTAGACAGCACATAGGCGCAAATCACCTCAAGCGCCGTTGCCACTTCAGGGCAATGATTCACCAGGTCGATTAACACTTTTGCCGTCTTAGGCGATCGCGTTGGATATTCTTGTTCCTCATCATCACAATAGCCGCCGCCTGAACTCCACATCTGACTTGAGAAAAACGTAGGACGCGGAAGCGTTCGCGGAGCATTACTCTTAGCTTCTACCGCTCGTTTCAATCCCTGACGATGACGTTTCTTTTTAGCCATAGCTACCGCGAGGAGCATATTTACGCAGCGGTCGAAGTACCGTCTCTAACCATTGATCCGGACGAACATAGTTCCAGCTTTCCACCGGATCAGTAGCATTCGACGGATTTAACAAGTAGCTGTCTAGTTGCCCATAATAACGCCGCGCCGCCCAATCTACAACCATTCCAGCGATCGCCTTAATAGCGTTAACCGGCTGTGTATCCTGTGTAAAATCAAACCCTGCCAGATAAGTCACCTTCGCTTCAGTCGCCAAGCCAAACAGATTCAATTGCCCTATGTCATAGTCAATCGAAAAACTGTTAGCCCCCACCTCAAACCAATCCGAGAGAGCCACCCGTCCCCATTCATCCCGATGCCGTCGAATCGCCACAGTCGGAACCGGCGAACTGGCAACGGGAACACTACTCAAATACCCCACCCGAAACAACGGATTGATTGTGATGATCTCGGTATGCTCCTGCAAATCTAGGGGTCGATTCGCGCCCCAAGAGCTTTCACAAATTGCTTGCGCCACATGCAGATAGCCCAGCAAATCGTCACCACTAAAAGCCACGCCAGGAAAGAATTTAAGCTTATCTTCTGGAAAAAGAATGCTCATAATTTACCCACAAAATCCCACATTTATAGCAATGAAATAGCAATGGAATTGTTAATTAAAACAGGGTGCAGAGGTGGAACCCCTGTCCGGTGGCACAGCCCCCGCGCCCCTGTCCTAACCAGCCCTTCGGCTGCTATATATTTTGCAAAGACATTAAAATGCTGAACCATATACCAGTCCACCTAAATAGCAAGCCATGACAATCGCATCCCCATGATTAGTCGAGCGTCCCAAACGCTTCTTAATTTCATCCTTGCTCTCTAACAAAATGCCCTGCAATGTCAACGACCAGCGTGGAGCTGATAGATCCCCTAACACCTTAGAACCAGGAGGCAAAGCCAAGGTAGGAGTGTAAGCCGGGTCGAGCATCTCGCGCAGCTTCCACCATGCTTCAGCTCGTTTGTTGGCAAAACTAAATTGCCCCGTCCGATCCCGCACCATTGACGAAGCAGACGAAATAAACGCGATCGGCTCATGCCCCTGTAGCTTCAGCATGTCAAACGTAGAAGCACCAACCCCAATCACATCTACAAAAATTCGGCTATTACCCCGGCGGTGTTGCAAAACCTTTTCAGCCCCCACATTGCCATCGGGTATATCCCGACCAGGGTAAGCCCAAACAAACACGTAGGAACTGTGGCGAGTTGCAATCGCCATCTCATCAGCCCCACCCCGAGCAGGATCAGCTGCGATCGCATCTTGTAAATGCGGACAACTGACCCCCTCATCAAAGCAATGAAACTCATTCCCATTCGCTAGCTTCCAGCGTTCCTGTGCTAGCTCTACCCACTTGGTAGGAATCACCTGATAAGGATCATCCTGCATCGACGAACTAAAATCAGTTAATGCCTGTAACTCCGGTGGCAGATTTGCCAGCAAACGATCATAGCCCGTCGCCATCAGCAGTGGGTTATCTGATGTGCTGCTAAGGATAAAGCAACGGCTCACAGGCTCAATCAGCTTATCCCCCACATGCACTGGTTCAGGTCTACTCACCTCATCGTTGCCAATGTAATACCGCACCTCTCCCGACCGAGCAGGGTTAGGGTGTTTCGAATCAAGCCAAGGTGCAAGGTAATTAATGATCCATCTTTGTTCTGAGGATGTTGGCGGGTTAAAGCTACATACAGTACGGCAACGCAGCCCTATTTCTGCTGTCCGATTCCACGTCTTGATGTATTCATACTGTGATTGTAAAAATTGGTTAACCTCATCAAATGCTTTCAAATCATGGGCTTGCCCTTGATACTGATACTTGCTACCCTCATCCTTGCAGCCACCCATCTGGATATACCGCCCATTCACCCGTGTCTCATTCCCCGGCACCCGACCTACAATCTCAGCAAAGCGTACCTTAATGGCGGCCAGGTCAGTCTTACGACGACGAAGAATCAGCGATCGCCTATGAGCCGTCAGACTTAACCCTAAGATCAGGTCAGTTTTCCCGCCGCCAGGACTACCCCCATAAAACAACTCATCAGCCAGACAGTAATAAGCTAACGATTGCGCCCCAGGCTGAGGAGTCCAATTGATAATAGCTGTCTCCGTATCAAACAGTTCATCAATCTGCTGTAGCTTACGGTCAATCCGTGATTGCAACCCCATATTGTTTAGCCCGATGTCTCAAGATATAGGCTACCCCCCTGCAATCGTTGCTTCCAAATATAGCAATTCTCAATGGCGTGAAGTACAAGGTGTTGTGTGAGAGCCTCGCTCCGCGAGGCTCTCACACAACACCCGCAATCTATCCAGGCGTAAAGCGCTATAAATATGCAACAGTAGGTATCGCCCCTAGCAATGGTTCAACATCAAATATATCTATTCCTTAAGTTTCAACTTTCTAGCCAACGACTCTTGCACAATCAAAATCTCATGCAGCTTTTCCACCGCTTCCACCACTGCCAAAATTGCATCTGGATCAGCAGGATTTGCTTCATTTGCAGCCCGACCCAAAAAGCCCAACGCCTGAGCCAACACCACCGGAATTTCTTCTTGCCATTGCTGCAACTTAATCGCAACCATCCGCTTATACTCCTGCTGCAAAACCTCATCCCACTCTAGCCGCGATCGCCAAACTTCAATTGCTCTAACCGATACACCAAACTGACGAGCAACCAGTTTATCCCTACGCATTAACGCCTCTGTCAGTGCAGTAGAAGCTCGAATAACATTAAACCTACGAGGCATCCTTATTAGACCGCTGCAACAATAAAATTTCCAATCGAGACAACCGATCGCCTAATCCATCTACCTCAGATTGCAATCGCCCCATCAAGTTTAGCCCCTGCTCCAGATTCCCCCGGATATGGGCAAACTCACGCTCCTTAGCATATTGTGACCGAGCATAGGATCGATACCAACCCAAGAGAGAAGCGAAAGCCGTAGCGATCGCAATCGACAAACCAACATCAAAACCAAACATAGTTACATTCCTCCTCATCTCAATATGACTTAGCCATCAGTCACACGAAACCAGGAATTTAGCGATATATAGGAGTGATGCTCTATCAAAAAACGATGAATTAGTTAGTGGTGACCCATTAAGCCAGGGAGAAATAAGCAATATTTCGAAAAAATACTTACAGCAAATCTCTTGCCCAACGTTCAAAAAATTCTGAGCGAGATAGTTCAATGCCCTTCATCACACAATATTCAGATACCTTACGATCCAGCAGCGCCGCGCCCGTCTTCGTTAGCAACAACAACACCTGTTCAGACTTAATCTCCTCATACATTTCCCCTTTGCCACGCCGCGATCGCCTACCCTTCCTGCCCATGTAGCTTGTTCAAAAACTTTGCCTTCATTGTAGGACTGTAACGACAAAGCCCCCCATGCCCACGGTGGATGATTCGGACAAATCCCTTACTCGCTAACCAACGACAGTAAATCAACACAGTAGAATGACTCTTAAACCCAATCTCCTCTTGCAATGTAAACGAATCAATTTCCTCACTGTCGCGGATAATTGCAAGTAATCGATTCATCGTAGCAACCTGAGGATGATCATGATAACGTTGTCGTCCATTCAACTCATTAGATAAAAGAGCAAACTCTAAAACCTGCTCATTAATCGTTGCCATCGTAATACATCCAAAAGTACCATTCCCTCGTTGGTCAAACTGTCACAATTAGTCCAAAATTAGTCCAAAAGAGTTTGTAACACAGACGCTTCCTTAACACCCAAACAACCCCGGATAGCTTCTATTCGGGGTATTTTTCATCAATAGAGCAGTTGCCAAAACCACCTTCAAACCCCTGTAGATGCGTTGCATCATCCCGCAACTCATCCAACAAATCTGGAGTGTTTTGTAGTACGAAAAGCTAGATACACTATCCAGAGAGGTGTCACCAGATTGTGTTCCCTATTGTCACCATTGCCATGATCAACTTGTCACCACCTCACCGATAAAATTGTCACCGACTTGGCACCAGATAGTTATCACCTGTCGCCAGACTGTCACCACTTTAGCGCTTTATAGCTGTTGGCTGTTGGCTATTTTCTATTCCCTGCATTGCTGATTCGAGGGATGAATTTGAATGAGAAACCTTTGGTTTCGTTCAAATTCATCCCCCTATTAAGCAATGCCTGTTTCCCTAATTGCCCCTACTCCTATTTCCTAATCCCATGCCCAATCCAAGAATTACCGTTAGAGTCCCAGAAGACCTCTACGCTCAGTTGCCCACCAACGAACGAGAGCGATCGCAGCTCTTGTTAAACCTACTGCGATCGCACTACAACCCCACTCGACCCGAAGACGAAATCGCCCAGATCAAAGCAAGGCTAAACTTTGTAGAAAAAATCTTGCATCAGCAGATGAGCAACGAACTTAGACAATAACCGCTTCGCCTCACGACGCTTCGATAGCGGCAACGACAACAGCACCACATTCACTTGGCGCTGCAATTCCACCTGCAAATCTACATTTAGCCCACTGTCCAACTGATGAGCATATTCCACAATGCAATGCTCATACTGTGCTGGCAATCGCATCATTTTTGTGGGCGATCGCCAACTACTCTTTCTTCCACCATTCCGACCACGGGGCTGATTGATCGGCATCATAGATTGTGATTCAGAAACAACCGTCTCTATTTTAATTCTGATTCAAAATCTAGAGCCAACACCCACAAACCTATCCATAGCCCAGGGCGTGTTTTAAGACTCGCTAAGAGGGTTATTTTTTCGTGTGCTTCGCGCACGAAAAAATAACTTTCAAAACAGACCCTAGTCTATTCATCGTCCTTTGCCTTAGCCGAGTCTAAATCAACCTTGCCATCTAACCACGCCTGCACCAACGCACAAACCACCTCACTCATGTTCGAATCGTAATCGACACAAGCTTTCTTAAACTGCCGCTTCAGGGCTTCAGGGATAACGATCTTCATAGTTTCCATGCCTCCTATTCTGTCAGGGGAATATTAACTTATTTACGTTTTCCCATTTTCACTTATTCCCATATGGGAACGAATCGGATATGCTTGCAGGAAATGGGGAAATTCCCAGAAGACTTCTCAGAAACGTCTTACTTCCGCATCATTTCCCAATCCAACAGGAGGTCTATGAAACGCTCAACCCAAGAATTAGCGAAACTTCTAGGCGTTACCCCCCGAATGGTCAACCTCTACCGCGCCAAAGCCGAACACGTCGAAGGGCGATCGCTCGGCTCTAAGTACGGACGCACTACCTATTTCGATGAAGAAGATCAAGAAGCCATTCGCAAAGTTCAACTGATCGGGGTTACAGCATCAGACGTGCGATCGCAAGAAAAGCAGGCTCAGTCACAAACCCACTTCAGCCAAGTCAACAACCAGGCAGAAGACGGCATCCTTACCGGAATGGATGCCATTGTTGCCAGTGGCGACCAAAATGCCATCGCCATCGGTCAAGCGCTCGGTCAGCGTTGGAATCAATTGCTATGGACATCTGCCATTCAAACCATGCAGAGCGGCATGATGCAAATGCAACAGCAATTTGAAGAACTGCACACCAGCGTCTCTCTGGAATTGTCCCAGCCTCAGCTACCCGGCAATTCACTAGATACGCCAGCATTACCCAATTCTGACAAGTGACGTTCTCGACCTATTGCTAATTGTTTGGAAAAGCACGCTATACGGTCTTTTTCAAACAATTAACAACAAATTTGAAGCACCACCATTCTGACACCCAAAAACCAGAGGGGATGACTCGCAATCCTCCCCCTCTGGTAGCCCTATCAAACTATCAGGACTAACTATGAACATACGCTATAAACCCAAACTCTTACTCAATCTATTGGGCTGGATCACAATCAATGCCATCGTTGCAAATTTAGCGATCGCCCCCCTCAATGCCACCACCCTACAAGACCTATTCGGCATCGACACCCGCAACAGCGGATTCACAAATCGCACCCCATCCCACCGCCCACCCATCCACCCATCCAGCCGTTCCACGGCATCATTCAGACCCAATAGTGATGGCTCACGCCCAGGCATTCGACAACTCACCCCCATCACTCGTCGAGGATTGCGATATGCGATCGCCCTCAGTGGAGGGGTTGATGCCAACGGCTACTACACAAATCCCTTTACCCCAGAAGAGTTTTGGGGTGTGAGCTTACCCGATGGCACCTACAGCGCCAAGATGCTTTGGGAAGGGCAACAGGTCAGCCCCATTACTCGACGGCTGGCAGATGGCACCGTCTACTTTGACTTACCACCCAATACAGTCAAAGCCTATACAGCCAATGGTTTTATGTTTTGGAATCTTTCTGACGCAAACTCGATGATCTTCGAGGTTCAGGGTGGCTTGGTTCGTCGTCAACGTTATAGCTTCGAGAGAGATGCATCATGAATCCAGTAACGCAAATGGTGACGTATCTACTCGAATTCTTAGACCATCAAGGCAAACGCCGATCCGTCATCCTATGTCCATCCGCAGAAGATGTCGCAAACGGCATCATCATGTCAGGCATCGAAGACAGCCGCATGATGAAAGGTCAATTGCTCAACGGTAAACCTATCGTTGTTCTAATCGATCGGATTCTCAAAATTGAGCGCTACAAAGTTACCGGAAACTGGGGCGGCAACGGCAATCGCACCGTCGAAATGACAGGCGAAAAACTTGCAGAATATACAACAAACTGTGGCGGAGATGCCGATCGCATCTCCAAAGTAAAAGACAGTGACGGCAATGTTGTGTTTGACAAATACGACAAAAGCGATCGCTCAGACAACAAGAGCAGTTAAGCCAATAATCTCCCCAGTGGTAGGGCATGTTAGATGCTAGCCATAACGCACTACGGGTATTTTATTTTCATGCCAGTCCCCAACACCCTTTACCCCGGTTAAACACTGGGGTTTTCTGCTTTCAATACAGTGATTCCCGTGATTCCCGTCGATGATTCGGTGGGATGCGCGAACTACCGCAGCCTTGATGTAGGCAGGAAAGCGATCGCCGCGCCCCACACCCAAGCTAATGTCTCCCTCCCCACCCCCCTAACCCCCCGAGTGGGGGAAGCTGCTAGCGCCTAGCCCACCCTCCCATCTAGCGGTAAGAAACATAGCTTACTGCCCGTGTTCACGTCCACCACCGCGCCGCAGGTACGCCCCGCTTCAGAGGCGGAAGCCACGCGGCGCTGAGGTGGGCAGCTCACACGGGCAAGCCTAAAGGCTCAATGACACTCTGCGGCTGTTCCAGCGCAATCCGAACCAAACAAGAGCATACGCGCACCCGCCACATGCCGCACCCACACAGGGTATCACAGCGCGCCCCATGTCAAGCGCCAAGCCTATCACCAACCACAAACCCTCTAATTAGAGCGCTTGACACGGTGCCCCCACGCGCTGTGAGTCAAGCGGCAGGCGGCGGCGTGGCGGTTGCGCGTGGGCAGCAAAGCGCCCCGCTGCCTGTGAGACAAAACCAATTGCTTACCAGATCACATCGTTGCACTCATGGCGGCTCCCCATACCTCTCGGCTTCGGCAACTCCATCAACCGCGCTACAGTCTTAGACGTTGCCCTCAGCTTCAGCGCCACATTCCCACTTTTCAAAGACTTCACCCCTTCCACCGTATAAGTCTGCAAGAGCCAACCCATCAGCGCCGGTGGCACTGGAGTCTTTAACGCCACCGTCCAAACCCCAGCCCCAATTGGCTGCACCCATACCGTCTGTTGCTTCAGTCCATACATTGGTCAAGCTTCTGTAAACTAATCTAATTATAGCTTAGCAATCATCTAAATAAGCTATAATTAGATTAGTTGAATTCAAGCTTTTCTATGACACATAGCCGCATTATTCCCGCTCAAGATGGCTACTCTTTGTTATCAATTAATCCCAGACTAGCTATTGTTTACCGTGCCTTTAAGCGTCCTGGTAAGAATGGACGCAAAGACAAAATTCAATGTGCCTACTTTGGCTTCGATTCGGAAACTGACGCTAAAGCTTTTATGGATTGGCTAAAGCAAAAACATCCCAAATGTTTTGCTCAACTGCGCCCGTCCAAGCGCCTTGCTATGGCGTTTGAAATCAAGGTTCGAGACTTCGACGGATTGCTCACCCTGGTTCTCAAATGTGCCGAGGTGAACCATGCAGCCTGAAAAGCGAGAAGAAGAAAACAGCATCATTTTGCTAATGCTCCAGCCACCCCAAAACGATCCTCTGCTAGAGATATCCAAAATCGTTTGTCGCAAACTTAGACGCAAGTACTACAAGGCTTAAATCAAACCCCTGCTGGAGTTTAGCCGCAACAGCAGGGGATACCACCAAACACGATGGAGATGATGGAGATTTAATCATGACACCTTTTGAAGCCACACAGCTACAACAAGACCTTGCCAACCACAAGGACGCGATCGCCCAAGACTTGCATATAGACGGCATCACCGACGCCGCCACAGGCGATCGCCCCCAGAACACAGACAACGTTTATCTAGATGGCTACTTTGCAGAACTACGCCGCCGTGTTGAACAGGGTGAACATCTAGAAATCCGCTGGTTATCTCGTGCTTATCTAGCTGGAGCCTACGACGCACCAAACGATTGTCACTGCGAATTCTAATCCAACGAACGGTTAGCTGTTAGCTAATAGCTAACAGCTAACAGCTATTAGCTAATTTCTAACCCCTTCACCCCTATGCAACCCATCAGCACCCTCAAACTCAACCCACCCACCCACCCAGGAGAATGGAGCATCGATCAAATCATCGCCGCTCTATCTCGCCCTTTACCTAAATCTGTACTCGATACTAAGCGGCGCGGTAATAGCTACATCCCATACATTCCCTGGTATGAAGCAAACCGTATCCTCGACAAATATGCCCCTGGCTGGACATGGGAAATCCACAACATCATCACCACCAGCGATCGCCTCTTTCTGGTAGGACGACTCACCATCCCCACCAGCAACGGCAACCTCTACCGCGAAGCCACCGGCACCGAACTACTCAAAGAACCCAAAGAAATTTGGATCGGTGAAAAACCCAACCGCCAGCCACTCAGAGACGAATTCGATCGCCCCATCGTTGAACCCAAAGAACTTGCTTACGGCGACCCATCCAGCAACGCTGAATCAATGGCATTCCGTCGCGCCGCCGCCAAGTTTGGCTTAGGACTCCATCTCTACAACAAAGATTAGCTATCATGCTATGTGTAGCTTTACGCTCAGGCATGAATAGCGCAGAAAAAGCCAAAGCAATCGTTAGCGGTATCGTCTCAGAAGCTCAGATTATGTGGGGAGAAGATTGGGTCAAAAACCTAGTCCGAAGATACTGTGAGATTGAATCTCAAGAATCCGGCGAGGAAGTAAAGCCAGTCCAGCGCCGTAGCCAACTCGTCAGAGTGTTTGAAACTGGCTCAGTCACACTGGAGACTTTAATTAGATTAGCCGAGTGTGTCGGAATGAACCTTGTAGGCGAAATCCAACGCAAAGAAGTAAGAAGATTTTCATGACCTAAGCAAACGAAACCAACAGCCCCATCGCCCGAACCGAGGCAATTTATACCAGCACTCAGCACCGTTGCCCCACCCAATGGGGCTTTTTTATTGTCCAGACAAGCGCGCCGCAATGATCATCATCAGCCCCGCAATCTCTCTATGCGTCATTCCCTGCACCCTCACCTCCAACGGCAGCGATGATCCTACCGATCGCCCATACAGATAAGCTACAAACTCTTCCGGCAACTGACCCCGCATCTTCGCGATCTTCTCCAAGTTTTCCAAGTCAGGCATATTCCGCCCATTTTCCCAACTTTGAATCGTAGACTGAGCCACCCCCAACAACTTTGCTAATTCTCGCTGAGGGCGATCGCCCCGCAACTCAACCACTGCTACAGCTAACCGCTGCAAAACCTGTTCATCCACACATTGACCGATTTATCGTTCACCTCTTCACCAAGATTTACAAAAAACTAGGAATCACACAATCAAATAATCGATTAATCACGTATACTCAAATGAACGAACGGTCATTTTAATTGAATGATGAACAAATCAATTATCGAAGCAAGAGAAAACTTGACCATCCGCATTAAACCCAGCGTCAAGCGCAGGGTCAAAGAGTTTCTGTTAGATGACCCCAGAACCATTAGCGATCTGTTTGAAGATGCCATCAATGCCTATCTAGACGCTCAAACACAGACCGCTGCTTAAGCCAGTAACATCAATACCCCGGTCTGCTCCAAGCAAACCAGAGAAATCGTTGCACCTATATCAACAGCATGACAAACCCACCATCAGGCTCATCGTCGCCAGGGACTCAAACGCCAGGGACTCAAACGCCAGGGACTCAAACGGAAGCTATCATCGTTATCCCTCTGTCTGCAATCCAGAAAGCTAGAGGCTTATCCGGCAGCCAATACGACCTCTGGCTCTATCTATACGAACTCGATCGCTATGGCAACGGCATCGACATCCCACCTCCTATAGAAATTGGTAAAGAGCTTAGATGTCACCCATTGACCGTACAGCGCAATGCACAACGCCTCATAGACCGGGAGCTATTTGAATTTGAGATCAAACACTGGAGAGCTTACAACTCAAAAGCTAGGGAATATTTTACAGCCAAAAATTCTCCCGATAAAGAGATCAAAATGTTAGCCGCAAGATCAAAATGTTATACAAATTCGTCAGAGAATAGATCGTTTAATCACACCTCTTTTTCACAACCCGCTCAGGGAGAGGCTTACACAAATGGGCAATGTACCAATAACAGATCTGTTAGATCTATAGAAACAACAAAACAGCCTATTGTTTCTCCGAACCTTAACCGGGAAAAACTTGGTAAACATCCCTCCAATTCAGAGATAGTAAGCACTTCCGACCCTAGAGATTTTGTGGCGCAAGACGCTTCAAAAAAACTGCACGCTCTAGCCACACAAGTCCAGAGTGCAGGCATTAAACTCAACACAACAATTCAACAAACAATTGCCACACTTCTGCGAGAGCAGGGTGCCGCCGCTGCCACGCGTGCTGTGGAAAACGCAATTTCTGCCCTACAAGAACAGCAAACTCAAGGCAAAATACGAAACCCCGGCGGGTTCTTTACAGCTGCCCTGCGGCGAGGTTTCACCGCCAACGAAGCCAAACGCGAAGCCCGACAACATTGCCAATCTCACCCCCCCGATCTCACCCAAATCGCCCTCACGATCAACCAAGCCCTACTCAACGGCGATCGCCCTTTTGCCCTGGCACGACTCCAAGAAATGTGGCTAGCAGGCTGGCACGACCAGATCGAAGAACTTCTGCAATTGCAAAAAGATTGGGGCTTCACCCTCACCAGTCAAGGCATCAGCGATGGCTGAAATCACCTTGACTATTACCTTTGAAACTAGCCAAATAGCCCTGGTTATGAGCAAGTGCCAACAGCTCAGCGAATTTCTCAACGTATCCGGAGTGCAGGTAAGCGCCAGCACCAGCTTCGAAACTCTAGACCTGATCGACCAACACCTCAAACCTCATACGTTCAATCCAGAACCTTTCGAGCCTGATCTGACCCAGCATCCAGAGCTAGACCAAAATGCTTAAATCTACCTTCAGCAACGTCGAACTCATCAGCATCGCCCAAACAACCGAACGACTCGGTAAAGGTTACAGCCGTCGCTCTATCCTCCGACGCATCGACAGCGGCGAGTGGAAAGAAGGCGTTCACTGGGTCGATTGCCGCCGCAGTGGTGCCATCAACCGCATCATCAAAATCAACATCACTGCTGTATTAAATGAACTCGCTACTCCCGCCGCATTTCGTTAAGCTCACAAATTACTCAACCTATGAGTTTTGTGATAGCGCTTTGCGTCTGGATAAATGGTGGGTGTTGTGTGAGAGCCACGCTCTGCATAACTCTCACGCAACACTGTGTATTTCACGCAATTGCAAATAGCAAAGTGAGTTGGCGATCGCATAGTAAGCAGCTCACCCCAACGCGGTGTAAACCTATGGGCAAATCAATAGACGATCGTGGCACATCCTGCTACTTTTTGGCATAATCTGACACAGACCCTCTACCGTACAGTTTGGCGTTGCTAATTTAGGCTATGAAACTAAGTTTCCTGGCTAGATTAAGCAATGTCCAAAGTTCCCATCTACTCATGACCTGTCGCTAGTAGATCCCATTAAAAGTCTGACAACGAGGTGCAGGGGTTCCACCCCTCCGTGGGGGCTGCGCCCCCACGCCCCATGTTGCAAAATTTAGTGTTCGTAACATTAGAGATTTAAAAGCCACGTTCAAACCATATAGCCCAGGTAGACCATCATGGGACTCAATGAAGCTGATACCAGGGCAAAGCTAATAGATCCGACCCTGCATACACGAGGTTGGATTGAAGACTATATTAAGCGAGAAGAAACGGCTGGCACTATTGAGATTGTGGGCGGAAAACCCCGCAAGCAACGGCGAGGCAGGCTCGATTACACCCTACGAATTCAGGTGGGTCAGGATACCCAACCTGTAGCCGTTGCTCTGGTCGAGGCAAAAGCAGAACACTTACCACCTGCTCACGGATTAGAACAAGCCAAGGGCTATACCCTCTGCGATCGCTTTAATGTCCCCTTCGTTTTCAGCACCAATGGTCATCTGTTTGTAGAATTCGATCGCACCACTGGAGTCACTAGCAAACCCCAACCGCTCAGCCAATTCCCCACACCTGCAACACTCCGCATTCGATATGAGCAATACGTCGGTTTCAATCTTGAAGATGAGGCTGCAAAACCCCTCCTGACTCCTTACACAGGTGGTGAATCAGGACGACGCTATTACCAGGACGCAGCCATCCGGGCGGCTCTCGAAAAAATTGCTCAGTGTAAGACCCAAGGGGAGCCAGAGCGAGTGTTGCTGGCGTTGGCAACCGGAGCCGGAAAGACGTTCATTGCTGTCAACCTGATGAAGCGAATTGCGGATGCAGGGCAAATGACACGAGCATTGTTTGTCTGCGATCGCGACGAGTTACGGATTCAGGCAGCCGCAGCCTTTCAGAATGTGTTTGGTTCAAATGCGGCAACGGTTTCAGCCAACAATCCTCAAAAAAACGCCCGCATTCTGATTGCTACCTATCAAACATTAGATGTAGACACCGACGATGGTACAGGCAATTTCCTGACTCAGCACTATCCAGAAAATTACTTTAGCCACATTATCATCGATGAGTGCCATCGCTCTGCATGGGGCAAGTGGTCCCAGGTTCTAACCCGCAATGCTAATGCGGTGCAAATCGGTTTAACGGCAACCCCCCGAGAATTAGAGTTCACCGTAGACAGCCAGGAAGCGCAGGCAGATCAGCAGATTTCAGCCGACAATGTGCGCTACTTTGGGGAGCCAGTTTATGAATATGACATCGCTCAGGGCATTGAAGATGGCTACTTAGCTGCCTGTGATATACAGCACAATCGGGTCAATATAGACGACACAGGCATCACGATCGAAGACATTCTCGCTCGCAACCCCACTGATGCCAGAACAGGCTTACCTGTTACTGAGGCAGATCTACGGCAACTATACGAAAGCACATCGTTTGAAAATCAAGTTTTGCTACCCGATCGCGTAGTGGCAATGTGCCAGGATTTGTTCAACTACCTCCTAGAAACGGGGGGACCTGAGCAAAAAACGGTAATTTTCTGTGTGCGAGATACCCACGCCGATGCCGTAGCCATCGAGCTAAACAATTTGTATGCCCAGTGGTGTCAAGACAACCAACAGCGGCGGGTCAATACCTATGCCTTTAAATGCACTGCTGCCAGTGGCGGCAAAGACTATCTGGCAGACCTCAAGGGCAGCAACCGCGATTTTTTTATTGCCACAACGGTAGACCTTCTCTCGACTGGGGTAGATGTGCCGAGTCTGCGAAATGTAGTGTTTTTCAAATACATGAAATCGCCCATCACGTTCTATCAGATGGTAGGACGGGGAACCCGCTTGGATGCTCCCACCGAAAAGTTGATGTTCTGCTTGTATGACTACACCAATGCCATCCAGTTATTTGGGCAATCGTTTCTAACCAAGCTATCGCCCAAAGGAGTTACAGACCCCGATGGAGACGGAACCGATCCGATTGCCCCACCTCCTGATACTCCTGATCCACCCAAAATTATTACGGTTGAAGGCTTTAACATTCAAATCACCTCCCAAGGACGGTTTGTATTGGCAACCGTAGATGGGCGGGCGATGCCCGTTCCCGTTGAGGAATATGAGGCAAAGTTAACAGAGCAGTTAGTAGCGATCGCCATCAACCCCGTTGAGTTTCGGATGCGTTGGGTCGTGCGCGATGAGCGTCGAGGGATGCTGGCACAGTTAGTCGAGGGGGGCATTTCACCAACTGTCATTCAGTTAATTCGAGACATGCAAGACTATGACCTGTATGATGTGTTGGGTCAGTTGGGCTATAAACTCAATCCCCAAACCCGCACCATCCGGTTTGCTGAGTTTGCTCGTCAGCAAGCAGCTTGGCTGCAATCCATGCCACCGCAAACGGCAAAAACCGTGCAGGCGATCGCCCAACAGTTTGTCTATTCAGGCACAGACGCGCTGGAAGACGAACGATTGCTCTATGTGCCAGAAATAGCACGGGCAGGAGGTTTAAACGCACTAAAGCTGCTGGGTAAACCTGTGGATGTGCTGCAAGAAACGAAGATAAAATTATTTTCGGCTTAATGCCGATAAGTGAGTTGTGATGTGGGGTTACTTGTGACGCAGGCGATCGAGAAAAAGCAAAGTAGGGATTTAACAAATTCTGAAGACCAGGTACAGATTAGTCTCCAGGATGTATGTATAGCAATTGTAGATTGTGAACATAAAACAGCACCTACACAGCCAACTGGTATTCCCTCAATCAGAACAACCAATATCAAAAATGGCAAATTAGATATAGAGAATGCTAACCGGGTGTCTGAGGAAACCTATCGGCAATGGACAGCACGGATTGAACCACAACCTGAAGATTTAATTTTGGCAAGGGAGGCTCCAGTTGGTGAAATTGGCATTATTCCGCAAGGACATCGTGTTTGTTTAGGACAACGTACTGTTCTTCTTCGAGCCAATCAATCCAAAATCCTTCCAAAGTATTTGTTATATCTGCTTCTTACACCGCAGCTCCGCGATGAAATGGAGCGCAAATCAGAAGGAGCATTAGTTCCACATCTGAATGTAGCTGATGTACGGAATCTGCCTATTCCTGGGCTACCTCCCCTCGCAGAACAGAAGCGAATTGTTGCCATTCTCAACGAGCAGATGGCAGCCATCGAGAAAGCCCACGCCGCCACCCTCACCCAACTCAAAGCCGCCAAAGCCCTCCCCGCCGCCTACCTCCGTCAAGTCTTCGACAGCCCCGAAGCCCAAACCTGGCAATGCAAAAAATTAAGTGAGATTACGCAACAACAAAGGGGTATTACTTATGGCGTTGTTTTAACAGGTAATCATATTCCTGGTGGCATTCCCACAGTTCGAGGGGGAGATATTAAAAATTTCCAGGTTCAGTATTCAGAATTGAAATGTATTGATCCTGCTTTGTCAGAAACCTTTTCTAGAACTTTATTGAGAGGTGACGAAATACTTTTAGCAATTCGGGGTTCTGTTGGTGCAGTAAGTATTACGGATGATGAGCTTGTCGGTTCAAATGTATCTCGTGAAGTTGCAGTTTTACCAATGCTTGGAGATATTTGGCGAAAATATGTCATGTATGCCTTAGCAAGCCCCGAAATTCAATCCGCAATTAACGCAAAAGTTATAGGTTCTGCACAACGGGGAATTAACTTAAGTGATGTTTCACAACTAGAAGTTCCACTGCCATCAGTAGAAAAACAGAAAGAAATTGAAAAATTGATAACTGAGAAATTGGCAGAAGCTAAAAAACTACAACAACTTCTTCAAGAACAACTCGACGCGATCGCCCAACTTCCCTCCACCATTCTTCGACAAGCATTCAATGGCGAACTATAACAATCGAAGCAACACGATAAAAAACCTCTCAAGGAGATCATAATGAGTCTTGAAAAACTCAAGTTTGTTAAAAACATTGATGATTCTGGTTGGGCTTACAAAGACTGGCAAAAGGGTAGTCAGCAGCAGCTCAACTGGTCAAAGGGCAGTGAGACAAATGCCAATAAAGCCGAGCTTGGAGATCTCATCCTATTGGTGCAAAAGCCAGATCATATTCAAGAGGCAAGAGTGACCCATTTAGTTGAAGTCACCAGCGATGCGGCTGAAGCGATCGCCGATGAAAACTGGGGAATTGTCAGACAAGTATCGGTCGTTTGGGTAGCTGACTTTACCCACGAGGCATCTATTCCCAGAGACAAAGACCTATTTGGCTGGAAACGCCAGCGCCCTCAAGGCACAAACCTGGTTGAGTTAGGAAACATCAAAGATGGCAAGGTGCTTCACCTCTGGCATTCCCTCGAAATCTTTCAGCGACACGTTGCAGGGATGCTGAAACTGATTGAGGAGTAAGCAGCCAACTATAATCAAAACACCTGTTCAGCAAACTGCATTATTTTAGGTAACGATGGGCGATCGCTATGCAAATCACAATCGACATCCCCGATGATATCGCCTCGCGCTTAGAACCCCTCAAAGATCAACTGCCTCAGATCTTGCTCCTGGGGTTGCAAGAACTTACTGCCAATCCGTCCACTGGCTTTTCGGGGTTGACGGAAATCCTAGAATTTTTTGCCAACCTGCCCACAGCCCAAGAAATTATTGATTTGCGCCTCTCCCCAACACTTCATGCGATCGCCCAACCCCCAGCAGCGCTGCTCCGTCAGGCATGGCATGGCAAACTATAATCAAAACACCCACCGTCTCTAGCCCATCATGAACCGCATCCAAATCAACATTCCCGAAGAAGTCTTGATCAGCCTTAAGCAAACCCCTGACACCCTCTCTCGTGAGTTGTGTTTGCTGGCGGCGGTCAAATTGTTTGAGCTGGGTCGGCTCTCGTCGGGTCGTGCGGCTCAACTGGCAGGCATCTCACGGGTCGAATTCCTCAACATCTTGGGGCGTTATCAGGTTTCCCCCTTTACCCAGAGTGCCGAAGAACTGGCTCAAGATGTTCAAAATGCCTGATCGTCACGTTATCATCAATACCTCGCCTCTGTTTTATCTCCACCAGATCGATCATCTACATTTACTGCCCACCCTCTACAACCGAGTTACAGTGCCTACTGCCGTTCAACGAGAACTCCAGACGGGGCAAGCTCAGGGGCTTAGCATTCCTATCATCCAGCAACTTGATTGGGTTACAGTTACGTCCGCCAACGCAGCATTTTTACCCAACATCACCGACCTTGGGGAAGGCGAAGCCGAAGTAATCGCGTTAGGCATCGAAAATCCTGGTAGCCTATTAATTCTGGATGATGCCCTCGGCAGAAGCATCGCCCGTTTGTATCAACTGACCTATACAGGCACTCTGGGTGTACTGGTTCGCGCCAAGCAACTTGGGCATCTTGCGAGTGTTTTTGAAGTGATTAAATTGCTTCAAGAACGGGGCATGTGGATCACCCCATCTGTCATTGAAACCATTCTCCAACTGGCTGGAGAACAGCCTTAAACCCGCTTGAACTACAGCTCACAAGAACAAATGGCACGCGCAGCAAAAAACGACAACGGTAACGGACGCAAATTCAATACTCAACAAAGCCTGGATGGCTATATCAAATCCGCCTGCGACATCATGCGTCGTTCTAACTGCGCCGGAGCGTTGCAGTACGTCCCCGAACTCACCTGGATTCTTTTTCTTCGCATCCTCGACGAACAAGAACAGCAAGAAGCCGAATACGCCGAAGCCGTCGGCGCAAGCTTTACCTATTCCCTGGCGTCACCCTACCGCTGGCACGATTGGGCAGCGCCCTACAGCGAAGACCTCCTCACCCTGCGTGATGGGCTAGCACAAGGTTGGAAACGCAAAGAGTTGCAAGATGGAGCCATCAACGGGTTTATCCAATTCATCAATAGCGACCTCCTGCCCCACCTCAAAAAACTACGCGATCGCCCCAACGCCACACCCCGCCAAAAAGTCATTAGCCAAATCCTTTCAGGCACCGAACGCACCCGCATCGACACGGAGCGCAACCTGCTCGATATCCTCGACAAAGTTCACGACATCAGCAACCAGATCATCGACGACACCCACATCTATACCCTCTCCCAACTCTACGAAGGCTTACTCCTAAAAATGGGTGAAAAGGGCAACGATGGCGGGCAGTTTTTTACCCCCCGCGTTGTAGTCCGGGCAATGGTGCAAGCCATCAATCCCCAAATCGGTGAAACCGTCTACGATGCAGGCTGCGGCACAGGCGGCTTTCTGGCACAGGCATACGAGCACATGGCAGGCAAAAACAACGCCAATATCACCACTGCCGACGACCTCGCCATCCTCAAACACAAAACCTTCTACGGACGCGAAAAAGATAACGCCATCTACCCGATCGCTCTTGCTAACCTCGTTCTGCATGGCATCGATGAACCACATATCTGGCACGGCAACACCCTCACCGGAGCCGAAACCTACAGCGGTCTATTTGCTGGCTCACCTGCTCTCTACGATGTCGCCCTCATGAATCCCCCCTTCGGTGGCAAAGAAGGCAAAGAAGCCCAAACCCACTTCGCCTACAAAACGGGTTCCACCCAGGTTCTATTCCTGCAACATGTCATCAATAGCCTCAAACCCAACGGACGTTGTGGCATCGTTCTAGATGAAGGCATCCTCTTCCGCACCAACGAAACCGCCTTCGTCCAAACCAAAAAGAAACTCCTCGATGATGCCGATGTCTGGTGCATTCTTAGCCTTCCTGGAGGCGTCTTCACCACCGCCGGTGCAGGCGTAAAAACCAACCTTATCTTTTTCACTAAAGGTAAATCCACCGAACAAATCTGGTACTACGACCTCTCCGACCTCAAAGTTGCCAAGAAAACCCCCCTCACCCTCGACCACTTCGAACACTTCTTTAGCGTCCTCCCCACCCGAGAACTCAGCGATCGCAGTTGGATTGTTACCCGCGACCAGATCGAAGCCAAAAACTACGACCTCAAAGCTGTCAACCCCAACGCCAAAACCACCGAAGACCTTCGCACCCCCAACGAACTGCTCGACATCATCGAAACCAAAGGCAAAGAAGTCACCCAAGCCCTTGCTACTCTTCGCCAACCCAATACCCCCTAAAACCCCCGCCACAGATACTCCGTCAACTCCCGTCCTACCCGCTTTTCCTCATCCGGCTCCGGCGGCAATTTCCACCGCAACGAGTCATACAGCAAATGGCGATACAAATCAAACGCCGCCTCAATCAAACTGCCATAGGTGCGAGCCGCACCGATCGCCCAATAGTAGTACGCAAAGAAGGCAGACGCCAACCCAATCGGAGCCGCCCACCAGGCCCCGGCAAACGTCCACAAAACAAACAGTAGACTCCATAGGCATACACGAGCCGCGCTATTAAGGTCAGCACGAGCATCTTGCAATTCTTTCTTCACCCCATCGGGCAGCAATAACCACAGACGCGGCCAGCAAATAATCGCATCCAACCCATACTTATCCAGCGCTTTACGTTCAGCCGCACGTAGCACATTACCCAAACGAGTCGGCAAGAGTTCAGGGTTAGCAGGCAACTCTCTCAACTCCTGCCGCCACCGAATCAACGTACTCTGTTGTGCAGGCGTCAACAGTTGTTCAGAAAGTCTAAGATATTCATCCTGCTCGGCTGGAGCAAGCGCATCGGCACCATAGGTTTCAATCGTGGTCTTGAGAGTTTGTCGCCTTGCCTTTTGTTGCGCTTCGATTTTTCGCAGGTTATTGCTCTCCCGAATTAACCAATCCTTGCGATCGCGGTAATGCCGAATGCCATCCTGCTGAAAAAACTGCAACCACGGGTGCCAGTACCCCTCCAAAAACCGTAATGTCGGTAAGTCAAACCGCTGCACCACAAAGGCAGACGCCGTAATTATGCAGAACCCAATCACCAACAACGTAATTTGTAACGGTTCAGGATAATCGGTAACTTGCGTAACAATCGCCTCCCAGCCAAATGCTTGCACAGCGGTCACAAACCCACCGAGCCAAAACACAAAAGCAGGGGTGAGCAAGGTGGCAACCCACTGTTCCGCAAACTTTCCGCCAAAACTGTCGAGTACTTTTGCAGTCATGCCAATATCTTACGACTGAGCACGAACAAGGCGAACCAGATGCGTCCGACAGAACGGCACCTCTTCCGTACCCTCCTGAGTCCAGGTGTAATCGTTCCCTTCGGGGCAAACATAAAAGATAGCATTGCCCAGCGTAGGATCTCCCACCAGACTATTCGATCGCTTCTGTGTAACCGTTTTGGCAAAGTTAATCAGCCAGGTTCGGGTAGCAGAATGGCTTTGCAACAAAGTCCGAATCTGTTGAGCGGTAGCCTTGCTGTTAGTAGGTTGTTGCTCCAGTTGATTCAACCAATCTGCAAGATGCTGATCCACCTGTCGAGCAGTTTCATCATCCAGCAAGGTTGATAATTTTGGACGAATGATACGAGCAGCATCAAGCAAATCAGCAATCGATATCATGACGTTGTTCCTCCTCTTAAGCAATTAATCATTGATGGATAGCAGAACAAGTACATCCCAGAACACTAAACTCCCGTATACGTAAAAGCAGCCCAATAGAAGGGGTGAGCATAAGAGCGATCGCCCCCATCCAGCGCCATAAAGTCAGAGAAATACTCTTCCTTCTCCCCATCCGTCGAATCCCTCACCCACTGTTGTGCCTTACGCAAGGCGATCGCTGGTTCCAGTTTCTCCCCTCGCCAAACGTCATAGAAGCGTACCAGCAACATCATAGTGCTGAGGTCAGACACCGACCATAGAGACGCAACCACGCCAGCCACCCCAGCTTGAAGTAACCCTGTGGGCAAACTGATGGCTTCATCCGCGTTTTTCAATCCACTAAGTCCCGTTTCACAAGCCGACAAAATCGCCAACCGAATGCCACTTCGCTCATGATCCGCCAGTTTCAGATCGAGTAAGTCTCGCAGGGTTAGCAAGCTATCACTCATGCTCAGTCCACTGGTCAGCGGTTCATCCCAATTAGCCGTGCCGTGACAAGAGAGATGGAGGATAGAGCAGTGGAGTAAAGCATCCAGCACCTTTTCTACCGTAGCTTCCTGATGTTTTAAGACAATGGGCTGTGAGAATGTACTGATCGCCGCCTGTACTTCACGACTGGAGTTGGGTAGATCGTTGAGAGGGTTATCAATCGCCAACATCGCATCTGCTCCAGTGCGTTGAGCAGTCTCTACGGCAGCATTGATCGATCGCGCATTCGGTGCATAGGTAAACACCATCTCATCCAGGGCATACCGTTTGCCAGTCGGGGTAGTTGGATCATCAACCCAAGCAGCATGAAGTGGCAACAAGCTGAGGTAGCCAGTAGGAATCAAGATTGCTTGCTGGAAATTCTGCTCTTTCAAATAGCCGATCAGGGGTACCATCAACGGTTCCCAAAGTTGACGAGTGCCAGATTCGATCGCATCATGCCATCCCTGACGATCGCTTTGGGATTGCTCATACGCACTAAACCAGGTTTGAGCCAACAGATCAAACAGTTGCGTTTCATTGAGATCATCCATCCACAGAGGGGTGATCTCAACGGCTCCGGTCTTCCCTTTTTCAAGGGGGGCTAGGGGGGATCTCTGAACAATGAGTGCGAGGCTACCAGTAGGAGTAGGCACCAGGTATATCAATGGTCGATCCGCTTGAACTACCTCACGAACATCGTTAAATGTCGGCAACGTCAGAAATGCTTCATAACCAGAAACCTGACGGATTTGCTCAATCGTTTGCTCTAGTGCTTGGCGGAGTCGCTGAGACTCATTGCGAAACACTTCAGGGGTGAGGTCATGCCGATCGCTTGAGGTCATCCGTAACCGCTGTTGAGTTTCCAGGGTACGCAGTTGAGCCGTAATGTCCTGATAAGCAATTACCAGAGCAGGATGGGTTTGCTGAAGCTGCGTCAGATCCGATCGATCACGCTCCAGGCTCTCACTCAGTCCCCGCGCCCGACCTTGCTCCAAAGTTTCAACAGCTTTGGAAAGATCGCCCACACGCACCAGAGCATAAGCAGTGCGTCGAGGCAAATTAGCAGTTTCCGCCAGTTCAGCAGACTTGCTATCTAACAGGTTTGCACTCTGATAGAGGACTTCAGCCGCTTGTAAAGCCATTTGATAAACAGAGACAGCCTCTTTCCAGCGTCCTTGTTGACTGTAGAGATTGCCCAAACTACGGGCAGTTTTACGGCAATCATTGGGCAATAATTCTGGTGTAAAGACTTCTAGACTGCGCTGATAGGCTTTGATCGCCTGCTCGATGTTGTCCGCCCGGTCACCTCGGATGCGAGAATAGTAAGCGGTTGCCAGATTCATCATCGATGTTGCCCAATCGACGGGCATCGCCTCGCATGTCCTCACCTCCAGCGACTGCTGATATGCTTTGATCGCCTGCTCGATGTTGTCCGCCCGGTCACCTCGGGTGCGGGAATAGTAAGCGTTTGCCAAATTCATCATCGATGTTGCCCAATCGACGGGCATCGCCTCGCATGTCCTCACCTCCAGCGACTGCTGATAGGCTTTGATCGCCTGCTCGATGTTGTCCGCCCGGTCGCCTCGGATGCGGGAATAGTAAGCGGTTGCCAGATTATTCATCGATGCTGCCCACTCGACGGGCATCGCCTCGCGCGTCGTTACCTGCAACGACTGCTGATAGGACGCGATCGCAGCCTCAATGTTGTCCGCCCGGTCGCCTCGGATGCGGTCATTGTAAGCGGTTGCCAGATTCATCATCGATGCTGCCCACTCGACGGGCATCGCCTCGCGCGTCCTCACCTCCAGCGACTGCTGATAGGCTTTGATCGCCTGCTCGATGTTGTCCGCCCGGTCGCCTCGGATGCGGTCCTTGTAAGCGATTGCCAGATTATTCATCGATGCTGCCCACTCGACGGGCATCGCCTCGCGCGTCCTCACCTCCAGCGACTGCTGATAGGCTTTGATCGCCTGCTCAATGTTGTCCGCCCGGTCGCCTCGGATGCGGTCCTTGTAAGCGGTTGCCAGATTCATCATCAATACTGCCCACTCGACGGGCATCGCCTCGCGCGTCCTCACCTCCAGCGACTGCTGATAGGCTTTGATCGCCTGCTCGATGTTGTCCGCCCGGTCGCCTCGGATGCGGTCCTTGTAAGCGGTTGCCAGATTCATCATCAATGCTGCCCACTCCACCGGCATCGCCTCGCACGTCCTCACCTCCAGCGACTGCTGATAGGCTTTGATCGCAGCCTCGATGTTGTCCGCTCGGTTACCTCGGATGCGGGAATAGTAAGCGGCTGCCAGATTCATCATCGATGCTGCCCACTCCACCGGCATCGCCTCGCGCGTCCTTACCTGCAACGACTGCTGATAGGCTTTGATTGCCTGCTCAATGTTCTCCGCCCGGTCGCCTCGGATGCGGTTCCTGTAAGCGATTGCCAGATTATTCATCGATGCTGCCCAATCGACGGGCATCGCCTCGCGCGTCCTCACCTCCAGCGACTGCTGATAGGCTTTGATCGCCTGCTCGATGTTGTCCGCCCGATCGCCTCGGATGCGGGAATAGTAAGCGGCTGCCAGATTATTCATCGATGTTGCCCACTCCACCGGCATCGCCTCGCATGTCCTCACCTCCAGCGACTGCTGATAGGCTTTGATCGCCTGCTCGATGTTGTCCGCCCGGTCGCCTCGGATGCGGGAATAGTAAGCGGTTGCCAGATTATTCATCGATGCTGCCCACTCGACGGGCATCGCCTCGCGCGTCGTTACCTGCAACGACTGCTGATAGGACGCGATCGCAGCCTCAATGTTGTCCGCCCGGTCGCCTCGGATGCGGTCCTTGTAAGCGGTTGCCAGATTCATCATCGATGCTGCCCACTCGACGGGCATCGCCTCGCGCGTCCTCACCTCCAGCGACTGCTGATAGGCTTTGATCGCCTGCTCGATGTTGTCCGCCCGGTTGCCTCGGATGCGGGAATAGTAAGCGGTTGCCAGATTATTCATCGATGCTGCCCAATCGACGGGCATCGCCTCGCGCGTCCTCACCGTCAAAGATTGTTCATAGGCAGCGATCGCCTGCTCGATATTCTCCGCTCGGTCACCCCGGATGCGTTCAGTGTAGGCGTTCGCCAGGCTGTGCATGGTATCTGCCCAATCCATCGGCATCGCCTCGCGCGTCCTCACCATCAAAGATTGTTCATAGGATGCGATCGCCTGCTCGATGTTCTCCGCTCGGTCACCCCGAATGCGGTCAGTGTAGACGTTCGCCAGGTTGTACATGGTATCTGCCCAATCTATCGGCATTGCCGTCTGCGTCCTCACCGTCAAAGATTGTTCATAGGTAGCGATCGCTTGCTCGATGTTCTCTGCTCGGTCACCCCGGATGCGGTCAGCGTAGGTGTTCGCCAGGTTGTACATGGTATCTGCCCAATCAATCGGCATTGCCGTCTGCGTCCTCACCGTCAAAGATTGTTCATAGGCAGCGATCGCCTGCTCGATGTTCTCTGCTCGGTCACCCCAGATGCGGTCAGCGTAGGTGTTCGCCAGGTTGTACATGGTATCTGCCCAATCCATCGGCATTGCCGTCTGCGTCCTCACCGTCAAAGATTGTTCATAAGCAGCGATCGCCTGCTCGATGTTCTCTGCTCGGTCACCCCAGATGCGTTCAGTGTAGGCGGTTGCCAGATTATTCATGGTTCTTGCCCACTCCACCGGCATTGCCGTCTGCGTCCTCACCATCAAGGCTTGTTCATAGGATGCGATCGCCTGCTCAATGTTTTCAGCACGGTCGCCTTGGATGCGGTTATAGTAAGCGTTCGCCAAATTATTCATGGTATTTGCCCATGCCACCGGCATTGCCGTCTGCGTCATCACCGTCAAAGATTGTTCATAAGCAGCAATGCCTAACTCCAGATTTAGCCAGCGGCTACCCAAAGAAAATTGCTGTATCAGATTGCCAAATACACTGAAGACCACCCCCATGAAGGCGCGCCGTTCTGCATCTCCTTCCAACAATTGCGCTGCAACAGTCGGCATAACGGTTAGCAATTTAGAATTGAACTGAGCTTGCTGTTGTGCCCACAGAGGATAGATCTGGTGGGGATTGCCGTCCTTATCTACGATCAACTGCAACGTCGCCGACAAGAACAACCGGGCGGCTTCTGCCCCTGCCGGTGTAATCGTTTCCGGTTCCAATGCCTCTGCCAACTGCACCGCTAATCCTCGCAGCCGTTGGGCATTACCACTTCCCTGGCTGTCCCAATAGGCAGCAACTTGTTCTATCACGTCCAGCAGTCCCCCATCCAACAGGTCTGTATGGCTCTGCAAAAGCTCTGACTCTTGACCCTGGGGGCAACCCAGCAATTGCTCAATCAGTGTTATATATGCCTGTAACCGTTGCTCATCCATGCGAGTTCCCCAAAAGACTGCCGTTTACTTCTACATCCTCTATTCATTCCTTTTCAGTACTTATTGTTGGCAGTCAGGCAACCTTTAAATTTTCGTAGGCTGGGTTAGTGCAGCAGCATCCAGGCAGTCAAACCCCAAAAGGGTTGACCACCTCAATGCCTATCGCCCATCGGCGCTCTAGGCGCATCTCCCCGATTAATCAACGCCTCATACGCCCGTCGATATGTCTCCCGATCAATCCACGCCCGATACGTCTGCATATGCACCTGAATGCTATGCCCCATCAACCCCGCCGCCAAGTCAGGCGGCAGCGAGAATTCAAAACAACGACGCGCATAACAATGACGCAAATCATACGGCTTAAACGGCAACTTCCGATCATAAAACTCACCCGACACCTTCGTGCCGATCTTCGCATTCGACAACCCCTCAACATTTTGTAAATTGGGCAACACCCGATCGCCCAACGCCCACACATCAGCCCACTCCGGATACAACGGATACACAAACCGCTCCGTCCTCGTCTTATTCCCATCCGGCACAATCACCACCGGAAACTCAGACAAATCCGCCAAAAACACCTCATGCGGGCGCAATCCATAAGTTGCCATCATCCCCAACACCCACTGCCAACCCTCATGCCTCAACCCATCCCGCACCTGCACAATCAACCCATCCGCAGGCAGCGATCGCGGATTCACCCGCTTCGCAGAATAAGCACCCACCAGATGACCCAACTCAACCGACAACCCCGCAAACTTCGCCAACCGCCCCAACACCTGCACCGTCCGCTTGCGATTACGCGAATCAGCAGGCGTCGCCTCAATCACCCGCAACACCAACTCAGACGACAACAGCTCATCCAACGGCAACTTATTAAACGTAGTCCGATAATCCTTATCCCACGTCGTTTGACTCTGATCATTGCGATCGCGCCGCTTCCAATAATCCTGCTCAAACCGCTCAACCCAATCCCGCACCAACCCCAAATCACTCCCCCTATCCTTCCCCCAGCTCCCCCAATCAAACCTCCCCAAATTCAACTCAGCCCCCATCAGCCGCGCCTGCTTCTCCGCATACTGCACACCCGCTGCCGTAGCCCTCACCCCCAAAGCCAACTTCTGACGATACGGCTTCAAATGAACACTCCCCGGCTTCGGCGGAAACGTCCCCCTCAACCACAAGCGATCGCCCCTACGCTCAATCGAAACCCCAACCTTAGCCACCCTCAGCCGCCCATTCGCCTGAGCAACCCGCCCATCAATATCCATACTGTGACCAAAAATGTAACCACTTTAAGCGTCACATTGTGACATTTTCCGTCACCACCTGGCACAAACTGACATCATTAAAAAAGCCCTGGAACCCAGTTCCAGAGCCTCAAATCCTTGAAGGCGCCACCCAGATTCGAACTGGGGAGTGGAGGTTTTGCAGACCTCTGCCTTACCACTTGGCTATGGCGCCACACTCAAGGAATATTATCATACCAAATTTCAGTTCCTGCTTGGAACGTGCGATCGCAAAATTTATAGATATTCTCCAAAGATAGCGGATTCACAGTTGCTTATTGGCAGAGGATAATCTTGAGTCAGGATATTTCTTCTCCTTACATCAGTGTTATGACTTCAGCCGATTCTGTTTTAGTAGTTCAGTTGACGGATACGCATTTATTTGCAGATGCGGATCAGAGGATGCGGGGGGTAAATACGGCGCGATCGCTCCAAGCGGTTTTAGAGGCAGTGCGATCGTTACCCCGACAACCGGATTTATTGTTACTGACGGGTGACCTATCTCAAGATGAGACGGAGGCATCTTACCAACGCTTATGGCAGGGTATGGCTCCGTTTCAGATTCCTACGTATTGGATACCGGGTAATCATGATAGTCCGGCGACTATGCAGCCCGTGCTTGAGCAGGCTCCTTTTTCGGGGACAAAGTGTTTTCAGCAGGGGGGCTGGAATTTTGTTTTGCTCAATTCTGCGATCGCCAATTGTGTGGATGGCGAGTTGTCGGCAGAGAGTTTGGATTGGCTAGAAGCGGCGCTCCAGCGATATCCTGAGTATCCTACTGTGGTTGCATTGCATCACCCGCCTGCGGAGATTGGGTCAGAATGGATGGATGAGATCAGTCTGCGCAATCCTGCTGATTTGTATGCGGTAATCGATCGCCATCCTCAGGTCAAGCTGGTGGTGTTTGGTCATATTCATCAAGCGTTTGCAGGGCAGCGGCAGGGGGTGGACTATTTGGGTACGCCTTCTACTTGTATCCAATTTAAGCCCTTTAGCCGAGAACTCGCTGTAGATGAGGTGCAACCGGGGTTTCGCTTGCTTCAGCTAAATCGCGATGGCAGTTATACGACGACGGTTCAACGAGCTACCCATTTTGTAGCGGACTCAGAACCGATCTGAAGCGTTTGATTTTCCTGGTTTGTAGGGCACTCAGAACCCAGCGCTTTTGCTACGGTTTGGATAGGTACAAAAAAGCGGCACAAGATATTTGAGTTCCTACACCGCTAAAAATTTCTTAGGATCGTGAAGTAAATAAGATCGAATATTGGATCGTTTGGAGGGGCGAACGGCCGTTCGCCCGTACAACAAATCATCGGAGTTATTTAATTCCCATTCCTTAGCTAACAGCTAATAGCTAATGGCTAACAGCTAATAGCTAACTCACTGACAAGCAATTTTTTGAGACAGATTTTGCTAAGCTTCTCAGCATGGCTGCGGTTACGGGGAAGTCAACGCAGGGATCGGTGATGCTTTGCCCGTAGACCAGGTTGGATAGATCTTTGGGGATCGATTGTTTTCCGGCAACCAGGTGGCTTTCGACCATGACTCCCATGATGTGCTTGGAACCTGCGGCGAGTTGTTCGGCAATATCTTGCAGAATGATGGGTTGGCGGTTGTGGTCTTTGGCAGCGTTGTCGTGGCTACAATCGATCATGATGCGCGAATTTAGACCGAGGCTGATCAGTTGTTGGGCAGCCTGTTGCACATGCGTTGTTTCGTAGTTGGGTCCTTCTTTGCCGCCGCGCAAGACGAGATGACCGTCGGGGTTGCCCGTGGTGGTCACAATACTGGCTAACCCTTCATGGTTAATGCCCAAGAAGTGGTGAGGGCGGCTAGCGGCGAGCATGGCATTGGCAGCGGCATAGAGGCTACCGTCTGTGCCATTTTTAAACCCAATCGGCATGGATAGACCTGATGCCATTTCGCGGTGGGTTTGGCTTTCGGTAGTGCGTGCGCCGATCGCCGTCCAGGAAATAACATCGGCAATGTATTGAGGAATGATGGGATCAAGCAGCTCTGTGGCTGAGGGCAGACCCATGTGGGCTAAGTCGAGCAATAGTTTGCGGGCAGTTCGTAAGCCGGTGTTGATGTCGTAACTGCCATCTAGATGAGGATCGTTGATGAGTCCTTTCCAGCCAATGCTGGTGCGAGGTTTTTCGAAATACACTCGCATCACGATTTCTAAGCTATCTTGTAGCTCGTTGCGCAACGCCATGAGCTTTTGCCCATATTCGTAAGCAGCGTTGACATCGTGGATCGAGCAAGGGCCGACGATGACTAATAAGCGCTTATCTTCGTTTTGTAGAATATTGCGGATGCGATCGCGCGTTTCAGAAACAAGAGCGGCAGCGGTGGGGTTGATGGGTAGTTCGTTGTGAATGGTCGCTGGACTCAATAAAGGACGAGTCTCTACGACATGCAAATCATACGTCTTGTACATGGTAAATCTTTACTCTGTGGAAATGGGGAGAGGATGGAGCGCTCAACAGTTTTCCTCTCTATTTTGGTATTTTTTGTATCTAAATCCAAGTCACTGTCTTCCTGGAGGTCTCGGATTTTTTTAGAATTTACAATAAATTTATCGGTTTTTACGTAAAATCAACGAACTCAAATGGGTTTAAATCCGTCCGAATTTAAGGATCACGCCTTAAATAACAGGGCTTAATCCATAGGCACTTTACTTATTACTTCACAGTGTGTCTCACGGATAACTTTCCCATACCTAGACATAGAACGCCAGCAGGCAAGCTTGGTGTGCTGCCTCCACGGACAAATGAAGCAGCCCAACGACCCCATTCAACTGCCGCTAAGAGCTTTTAGAAATCCCCAACTATCTCTCTATACGGTCGGCGTACAACGGGATTGTTATATAGCGATCCTATTTGATTCGTGAAAATGATCAGTTGTGAAAGCGCCCGCCCTGAGGGCGGGCGCTTTCACAACTGATTTAGGATCGCTATATGGGTACATTTTAGAAGTTAAAAACTGGTAGAAGAAATGCCATAACAATGCCTCCAATCACAATACTTTCAAGAACCTTCAAGACCAAACTAGAGTGCTTAATTTTGATCCCTTGATTCCAGGAACGTAGCGTATCCTCGCTGCGTATTTTCCAATTAAACATGGATATTAGCAAGGGAACGCCGCCAACTTTGGCTCCCATCAGGAGATGTAATGCAAGACTAATGAACACGCATACCCACGCTGCCAAATGTGCCAGGTACCATGGGCGATGTATTTCTCCAGCAGGAAGCCATTCTTCTTTCATCATTCGACCCGTTACCACAGCAAACGTTGCTGCAAGCAACATCAATGTATTTGCAAAGCGTTGTACTGATATCCACCAAATTGGCTTGCCAAACTGTTTTAGTTGACTGAAAGATTGCTCTTCTATTAGACGACGATAGCCAATATGAAAGCTGTATAGAGCAAAAACTGGTAGAAATAATAGGAACGTTAGAGCAATCGTGCCATGAATCCCTTGAATATCTCCTATGGTAGGTAAAGTAAGACTACCCCAACGCTTGTCATAAGTGTTGTAGACCCAAAAACCTGAAATTAAAGCTAAAACGAGGAGTACTGCAGCGACACCATGCAATATTCGTAGCGAAACAGGCTGGTATGGATGGACACGAGACATATCTATATTCACTCTAATCAGGAGTTTCTCAAATCATGGCAAGATCGGAATTTTCCCCAGAGGGTATGCAGTATAACGGTCCTGTTGAGCGGCTGACGATAACCTTTCCGTAATCACCAAATCTCTTGGCAGTCCGCTCCATCAGGATTATTAGCCTGTTTTCGGAGAGTATGTTAAACAATATGAATATAAGGATAAGAGTAATGCCTTTACGTGTAGCAACGTTTAAGTGATTTTTCTTAATCGGAAGCTCTTATTTCTACGTGGATCAGTGGAGAGATTAATTGTTTCTGTCCGCACCTCGTACCCTTGCTTTCTTAATACAATATCAACGTCATCTCTAGAAGGTATTTCAAGTCGAGCATACCCGCTACTATTTGTATATATTGTTGTTGGAGCACCTTGACTGATTACTTGAATCTCTACATTTCCTATTGGTTGACCATCTTCTGTTTGTATAAGTATTTGAACCTCGACCATTTCAATTTGATCATTTTCTGTCTTTGCTTGGTTAGCTAGATTGAAGGGAAGATTATCGACTTGTATCACTCCAATTGATGCAAGTCCAAGCAAACCAAAGGCGAGGAAAACTTTGACAGGGTTAGGTATCCTATTCCAGAGATCTTGCATATGAGCTAGTGGTGAAAGAAATTGATTGCTTAATTTACTATGAACTCTTGGGTTTCTTCTAAAGATTAAATCCTCCTCTTCAGAAATCGTAATTTGATGACCTGCATGTCGAGCAAATTCAGTCCAACGAAGATTACGTAAATAAAAGGCTAGCTGCGGATCTTCAAAAACTAAAATTCCAGATCTACTGTCATAGAAGAACAACTTAGTCAAAGACTCATTCTCATCAAAACAAGCTTTTAGCTCACTATCAACCAGTTTATTAAAATTTTGCTCCAGATCTGGATATTGTTGCTTTGCTTCATCTATCAGTACGTATCCATCATCCTCGCGACGCAAAAGCCATAAAAGTACAAGACCAGCGCCTTTCAGTGAACTATTAGCATCAACACTCGCCAATCGATTCAGTACTTGTCTATATTTGAATTCAAACTGCTCAAGTACTTCATTCATTACATCAGTGGGTCCAAAATCAATTACTTTACGCTGACTTTGCGTGTGAGTTACATGTGCTTTTCGCGCTATGAATAGACAAAGATATTGTGCTGTAAAGAAACTTCCATATGAATCTTCCACGATTTGTGCACGGGAACGAAATACAATATTTGCTGCTTTCTCACCCTTCTCAATCATTGCCTGAATTTTCTCATCAGGTTGCTTACTCATAGAAATTATTCCAACTCTCCCAGTCAGTTCTGGGAAACCATCCATAAGCATGTGTCTAACCCGATTAACCCCAATCACTATAATTTTTGACTTGGGGTTATCTTGTTCTGATTGAAGCTTAATTGCTCTTGCAATACGATCTTTATATTCATTTGAAAGATGGTGAAAGTCATCTATTATTAGATAACCATTAAATTCTTGATTAAGGCTTTTATCTATTCGTTCATAGGCATCATCCGAAATGGCTGAAATCCACTCTGTATGTAATGCTGGCTGAACACTACTAAATACTCTACGCATTGTTGAAGTTTTACCAATTCCGGACGGTCCTTCAACAGCTAATCCTTTACCTAAAGTTTGCAATTCAATTTTGAAACTCTCAAATTCATTAGGTTCTTCGTAATTCAGTTCGGGTATACCTGCAGTTTTGAAGATCCTGCTAATCTCATAAGTTTCAGAACGCTCCTTTGTAGATGAAATAGAGTTAGATAACGGCTCATACGAAGGTTCAGTTTCTTCTGAAGGTTCTTGGAACTGTTCATTCAACAATGTCTTCTCACCTGGAAGGTTCCGAATTATATTTCGGAGACCACGTATCACATCTAGCCAAGCTTCATTCCTATCTATCCAAGTAGTTATTGGTTTGCCGTCACGTGGTAGGAATTGCAAGCGGGATATAGGGCTTGAAGATAAATTTATTGGGCTTATAAGTATAGGAATCACCTTAGCTTCTCCACGGTCAGATCTCTCTAAAGCTCTTGGCATTTCAATACTCTGCAACCATTCTGAAGCCAAATATGCAGGACTAAGAAGAATTAAAATGATGTCACAAGTTTCCAATCTTTGCTGAATTTCATTTGCCCATTCAGTACCTGGTAATATTTTTTGATCTACCCAAAATTCAATTTCACCTTGTCGCTGAAGAGGCTTTAAGTGTTTAGTTAACTCATTCAGTGCATCTGAATCTTGATGTGAATAGGAAATAAAAACTTTAGAACTTGCAGTACCTGTCCACTGACTTGAGGTGTGAGTCAAACCTGAGGAAATATAATGCAACTCAACAATCTTGCGAATTTCTTCTACAATTTCTCGGAATACTTCATCACGATCAGCCCAACTTGTTAAAGGTTTTGCATTTTTAGGTAATGCCTGAAGTTTGTTGAATGGAGTACCGCTCCAATCAACTGGGCGTAGGATTAAGGGAATTACACTCGCCATTCCAGCGGCATGAAGCTGTAATGCCCTGAACATCTCGACATCGTAGCAATAATCTGAAGCTAAATAGTTTGGACTGATGAGCAATAAAATAATCTGTGATCGTTCTAAATGTTCAATAATTTTCTCGTTCCATAGTTCTCCCTGAGTTATATCTCTGTTATACCAAGTTGAGATAAGTCCCTGTCGCACCAAAGGTTTTAGATGTCTTACCAATTCTTCTACAAGGCTCTCATCCTGATGCGCGTAAGAAAGAAAAATTTCAACTGGTTGATTTGACATTGTGAGTCTTGGAGTGACAAAACATCAGACTACTTAATTTTAGTACATCATACTTATTGACAAGATGTATTTGAGATGAATGATTAGGTTTAATTTCTGGGCTTCAGAGCAATCGCTACTTCTCGACAACCTCTATCTAACTTCTAAGATCTACAGAGTTTTAGGGAAATACCATCTTTAGTTAATCTGGCAGGCTAACTATTAATAGACTGAATTTTTCTGCCTAAGATCCCAAAACGGGTGATTAGGCGGAAAATTTCTGCCTAAGATCCCAAAACGGGCGATTAGGCAGAAAATTTTTGTCTAAGATCCCTTATGAGATGATTAGGCGGAATAGTTCAGTATAATCACCTGCCAAGTAGGTGCTGGGGAAAGCTTAGTTTTTATTTAGACTTCGGCGATACAGGGCCTGTATGCCATCCCTTCAACCTCAGCCAAAAAGTTGCTTGATCATGTCCGAGGATGTGAAGACGATGATGATTGATACCCATGTGTTGAATCGGAGTGGGCATGGGGTGCGCAGTCCATTGGGCGGATGCAAAGGAGAGCGATCGCAGATTGAAGCAAAGCCATCCAATCCTGTGAGGGCGTACCATTTGGGCAAGAATTTTCGAGGTCAGTCGAGGATTTTTTACCCAATGCTACGCCCCTGCGCTGGGTTAACACAACTTGCATGAGAACCAGTTTTTTTGTCAAATGTGTCAGGGTGATTCATCAAAGTCGCTACATCAAAGCTGTTACAGTACGGTTCCTCGGCATTCGCCAAAACCAATGCGGGTAAATCCTGGCTTCTCGCAATAGCCGCGCAATATTACTTCATCGCCTGCTTCTAAAAACGAGCGCATTTCTCCACTGGGGAGTGCGATCGGGTGGGCACCTCGTTGTGTCATTTCCAGCAAGCATCCCTGTGAGCCGGGAGCATCACCGGACACAGTGCCACTGGCTAACAAATCACCCGATCGCAGATTGCAACCATTGCTGGTGTGATGCGTTAGCATTTGTGCCAGCGTCCAATACATCTGCTGGAAGGCTGAACGGCTGAGGCGAATCGGTTCCATGCTTGCCTGCCGCATTTGCTGAGACGACAGCCATACTTCTATATTCAGGTCTATCCCTCCCCAGGCATCATGGTTGGGTGCTGTCAGATAGGGTAAGGGTGGTGGGTCAGTGCGATCGCGTTCAAACACAGGACAGCGGAAGGGTGCCAGCGCTTCTAATGTGACCACCCAGGGAGAAAGGGTCGTGGCAAAGCTTTTGGATAAAAACGGGCCAAGGGGTTGGTATTCCCAGGCTTGAATATCTCGGGCTGACCAGTCGTTGACCAGACACAAGCCAAAGATATGATCTTCTGCTTGTTCAATGGCGATCGCATCTCCCAGGTCATTCCCGGCACCGACAAAACAGCCGACTTCTAACTCGTAGTCTAAAAGCTGGGCAAAACCAAACTGCGGGACTGCATCGGTTGCGCTCTTGCGCTGTCCCTGCGGTCGTCGGATGTTTGTGCCACTGGGTACGATGGAGGATGCGCGCCCATGATAGGCGATCGGCACATACTTATAGTTGGGCAATAGCGGATTGTCTGGACGAAACAACCGACCCACGTTCGTTGCATGAAAGATGGAGGCGTAAAAGTCGGTATAGTCGCCAATGGTGGCAGGCAAGAGCAGCTCAGCTTCAGCCATGGGAATCAGTAAGGTGTGATCGGGTCGCTCGTCTCTGTCTTGGCGCAGCAGGTCACTGATGTGATGCCGCAGCTGTGAAGCTGCCTCGCATCCCAATGCCATCAAAGCATTTAAATGTTCTCTGGTACACGCTGCTTGGATCGGTTGGGATAGATCAGCAAGGTATCCTGCTGTCTCACAACGTGCTAGATCTAAAATCTGATTGCCGATCGCTATACCAATATGAGCGGGTGCCGGACTACCGCGTTGGCGAAACACACCAAAGGGCAGATTTTGTATGGGGAAATCTGTATGGGGCTGATTGGCAGAGTCTACCCAGCTTTGGAGCTGTGGGTTATGGGTGGAATTAAGGGGTGGTGACATCATGGGTTTCTCAAAAAGATTTTGTTTGCCCTTCGGCTACGCTCAGGGCACATTTCGATAATGATCAGAATACATTTCGACTTTGCTAAAAGAACGTTTTAATTACGGTTGAGATACGTTTTGATTATGATCACGGTGTGGATTGATTGAGTGGATTTTAACTGTTGGGTTGCCCTTCGACTCCGCTCAGGGTACGGATTGAATTGGCTCAGGGTGCGGTCTTAATTTGGTTAGAGTGCGGATTGAATTGGTTCAGGGTACGGATTGAATTGGTTCCGAGTTCGTTGTAATTGCGATCAAGATACGTTTTGACTACGCTCACGATAGAGCTGGTTGAGCGGCGTCGAAACCAGCGGTTAGCAATCTCCTTAAGTCTGCGATGGGTTCTGTAAACGAACAGGAGCCGAATGAGCGAAAGTAATGCTTCCGGGTGGCTTCTAGTTCGATCAAAGAGAGGGTGCGATCGCCCCATACTATAGTGTCTGACAAAAACTGAAAGCTTGTTTTCAAGTTGTGAGCACCTCCGGTTTGGCAGTGATTGTGGTTTACTTCAAGTACTGCCACGGCATCCTGAAGTGATAGAGGTTGCTGCATGGCGATCGCGGCGAGTAGTGCCACATTCAAAAACCCGTGCATTCTGGTGGTCGCACTGTCGGGTTCATAAGTCAGGGGGTGGGTGGCAGGGAACGGGTGATGCAACCCGGCGGTTGCCTTAAACGGCACGTGTGCCGCAACGCACTTGAGGATAGCTTGCGCCAATTGGGTGTTGCTGGGAAAGGCATCGGCTGTAATGCCTCCTGTGCGTAGCTTGATAGCGGATGCAGGGGACTGTAACACCGAGAGATAGGTATCCAGGTGGCTGTTCCAGGGGACTTCAAAAAATGATTCCATTCCCATAGGCAACAGTGGCACGATCTGAGCGATCGCCGCTGGATCAAGGGGCGAAAACTCCAGGGATTTAATAGTAATTTGGGGATGATTGATGCAGGACTGTACCTGGGCGATCGCCATGGGTACGTCTTGCCCAATAATGACGCTCAGCGACCACTGTTCTAAGGCAAACTCAGGTAGCAGTGCTTGAAATTCAGGCAACTGCGAAGCCGGTAAGACAAAGCGTCCCAACAGCCAGCGTTCGGGTGTGCCGGAATAGTGCGCATAGTTTGCCATTGCCTGTCGTAGATCCAGTTTCGCGGGAGGAAACAATCCGGCGTAGTCAATGATTGCGGTTAGTAGAGGAGTGATCGATGGCAGCATGGGTAACTCTCCTTGACCAAAATTCAAAGTCCCTCTCCCCTCGGAATTTAGGGTGAGAGCAAGAATGGCAGCACGCGCGACAAACGCCCCACTGGTACCTAATCAAGCGGCAGGGAGGTGGATGCCTTAATTTCATTTAAGACAATACTGGTACGAATGCGTTCGACACCGGGAAGGCAGGTAATTTTTTCAGACAGTAGCCGTTCTAAATGCAAATGATTGGTGACGACTAGTTTTAACAGGTAATCAAACTCGCCGCTTAGGTGGTGGCACTCCAGTACTTCGGAAAGGGCTTTAACGCGATCGCAAAATTGTCCCACGCATTCTGGATGATGATGAGACAACGTGACTTGAGCAAAACAGAGCAAATCTAGCCCCAATGCTTCTCGATTGACCAGCGTGACGTAGCGATCGATTACGCCATTCTCCTCCAGTTTTCTCAGCCGTTTTTGCAACCCTGGGGGTGAAAGGTTAACCTGACGCGCCAGTTCCGCGCTGGTGATACGCCCATTTTCCTGAAGCACAGCCAGGAGATAGCGATCCAACTCATCCAATGATTGCAATGACTCTGTATGACTTGGTGTGGATTTCGGATTGACGTTGTGTTTGGGCACGTGACGCTCAACTCATAGGGATTCGACACAGTAGCTGTTTCAGCAGAGAAGGGAGAATCAAACTCATTTCTCTGGCAACCTGCTAGAGATAGGTTTGGTGAATAATTTTTGGGAGTTGAGTTAATTATAAAATCTTATTTGCATAATTAAGTTAATGATTAAGACGTAGGGATTCTTAAAAGTTGGGAATTATAATCTTAAGTAAGGGCTTTTGGTTTATAAACGAAACTCGAAGCCTGTAGGTTCCTACCCAATAACACCACGCATCACGGGGTTTGGCAGGGTTTAACCACTGGCTTTACACCAGCATCGCTCCTGGTTTAGAACCTGTGCAACTGGTGTTGCAAACACCAAATTTTGCAACATGGGGGTTGGGGGCTTCGCCCCCAAGAAGGGGTTCCACCCCTCTACCCCTTACAAAACTTTCGTTTTGCTGTACTAGTGTTGCAAACACCAAATTTTGCAACATGGGGGGTTGGGGGCTTCGCCCCCAAGAAGGGGTTCCACCCCTTCACCCCTTACAAAACTTTCGTTTTGCTGTACTAGTTTGATGATAGTGCGCCCTGCGATCGCACTAAAAATCTAACCTTATCCAAGCGCGAAGCGCTGTAATTCCCATTCCTGCGAGATTTGCCAGCAAATCATACTCTATTTGTCCGGTGTGTCAGGCACTAGCCATAACGCACCACAAGTACTTTATTTTCACGCAAGTCTCTCAATCAATCATCTTTTTACATCAACTACCTATCAGCACTCAGATCATTCTCAGGTAAGCAGTACGCATTAAGGTCAGAACGGGGTGCAGGGGTTTCACCCCTGCGGGGGAGCACCGTCCCACCCTCCTGATGCCCTAACTAGATTGTGTAGAACCATCAAGTTCTCAGGTACAGTCATGTTGCCCTTCATGCCTGTTGGATGATGAGGTGCATTTGCTCGACGGACTTTGTTATGGATAATTTTCCGATTCAACGATTTGATCATCTTGAGCTGTATGTGGGCAATGCCCGACAGGCAGCGATGTTTTATGCCAACTGTTTTGGCTTTACCAACACTGCTTACCAGGGTTTAGAAACGGGGAGCCGTGCGATCGCCTCTTACTTGATGGAACAGGGTGACATTCGTCTGGTTCTCACTACCGGGCTGCACCCAGACCATAGCAGCGCCAAAAGCGTGATGAAACACGGTGACACCGTTGCTGTGATGGCGTTTGAAGTACCTGATGCCGTCAGTGCTTACAAAGAAGCCCTGCACCGGGGGGCAGAAGGTGCGATCGCACCTACCAGTATCGAAGATGGCTATGGATTGCTGCACTTTGCTGCCATTCATGCCTATGGCGATGTGCTGATTAAATTTGTCGATCGCACTGACTATCACGGCATCTTTGCTCCGGGTTACGAGCGCCATTGTCCTCCCGCCTCTAGCCCTCGCCGTATGGGGCTGACGCATATTGATCATGTCGTTGCCAATGTAGAACTGGGAGCAATGGAACGGTGGGTCAATTTCTTCGCCGACGTTCTCGACTTCAGTGTGCTGGTGCATTTCGACGATCGCGCCATTTCCACCGACTATTCTGCGCTGATGTCTAAAGTCATGCAGAACCGCAATGGAACTATCAAACTTCCCATCAACGAACCGGCACCAGGTCAATATAAATCGCAGATTGATGAATACCTGGACTTTCATCACGGGCCCGGCATTCAACATGTCGCTCTTGCGACCGACAACATTATTCAAACGGTTACCCAGCTGAAGCAAGCCGGAGTGGAGTTTCTGCCGATTCCAGCGAACTATTATCAAAACTTAGCCACCTGGATTGGGGCGATCGCCGAACCGATTGAACAATTGGCAAACCTGGGGATTTTGGTAGATCGAGACAATGAAGGCTACTTGCTGCAAATCTTTACCCAACCTATGCAAGATCGACCCACCTTATTTTTTGAAGTGATTCAACGCCAGGGATCACATGGGTTTGGGGAAGGTAACTTTAAAGCACTATTTGAAGCGATCGAACGAGAACAAGCCCTGCGGGGCAATCTATAAACGAGAAACTACAATCCTGCTCGATCCCCCTAAATCCCCTTTTTAAGGGGGACTTTCCGAACCTTTGCGAGGTACGCGATGACGTTCTATTACAAGCTAGGTACCATTCCTCACAAACGGCACACCCAGTTTCGTCAGCCGGATGGTTCGTTGTATCACGAAGAGTTGATGGGGATTCATGGATTTTCTGGGGTGCAATCGTTGCTCTATCATTGCCACCCACCAACGGAGATTCAAACGCTTGTGCTGGAACGAATGATAGAGGTGGGGTACGAAGAACCGGGACCCCTCTGCCCGCGCCATTTTCGCACAGCCGCTGTGCCCGATGGAGGTGATGCGATCGCCTCGCGCCTTCTCCTGCTGGCAAATGCTGATATAGACATTTCTGTGGCTCGACCGACCACGGAGATGACCTACTGGTACCGGGTTGCCCATAGCGATGAGCTGATGTTTATCCACCACGGCAGCGGCGTATTAGAAAGCCAGTATGGCAACCTGCGCTATCGATCGGGCGATTATCTCGTTGTGCCCAGTGGGGTGCTGTGGCGACTGTTGCCGGATGTCGGCGTCGCGCAACGGATGCTGGTGATTGAAGCAAAGACAGGACATATCGCCCCCCCTGCCCGCTACCTCAACCGCTATGGGCAACTGTTAGAACACGCCCCCTATAGTGAACGGGATATTCGTCCACCCGATGAATTAGTGACCCACGACGAGGTGGGTGAGTTTGAAGTCCGGGTTAAAGCCCGCGATCGCATCACCCGTTATTTTTATGCGCATCACCCATTGGATGTGGTGGGCTGGGATGGGCATCTATATCCCTTTGCGCTCAACATTGAAGATTTTGAACCGATTACCGGACGCATTCATCAGCCACCCCCGGTTCACCAAACCTTTGAGGCACCAGGGTTTGTCATTTGCTCCTTTGTGCCCCGACTGTTTGACTATCATCCGGCATCAATTCCGGCTCCTTACAATCACTCCAACGTCGATTCCGATGAAGTTCTGTATTACGTTGAGGGCAATTTTATGTCGCGCAAAGGGATTGAATCAGCATCCATCACCCTGCATCCCGGTGGCATTCCCCACGGACCCCATCCGGGGTTGTATGAAGGGTCGATCGGCAAACAGCAGACGGAAGAACTTGCCGTCATGATTGACACGTTTCAACCCCTCCGGGTGACCCAGCCAGCGATCGCCCTGGAAGACAAAGATTATCCCTATAGTTGGCGACCCCGTTAATGCAGCAGCGCCCTGACTTCAAGTGATTGTTTAGGAGGTGTTTTATGACTCATGTTCTGACCGCAACCCCTCTCACGCTTTCGTCCCGGATACAGGAGCGCTGCCAGCGGGGTGAACTGACCCAATCGCAGCTTGAGGATTTCCAGAATTTTCTGGCAGAGGTCGATCAGGCATTTCTCCAGCATCCAATTATTCTGCACAACGCTTACACCCATTGGTTTAGCCAGGGAGCAGCCAGCGATCGCGAACTGCGCTATTTCATCCAACAATTCTCGGTGTTCTCCAATCAGTTTTTGGTGGCAGCGCTGTTAAAAGTGATCAATGCCTCTACATTGCAGCAATCCCGCGCCAGTCGAGAGATTTTGCTGAACGAACTGGGTGTGATTTATCGGCAGCAGGGTCACAACCGCTCGGTAGCTGCCGCTGGCGATCCGCAAACCATCCAGACTCAAACCGATGACGATAAAGACCGGGAAGGCGATCCGGAACTGGTCAGTACGGAGGGCACGGTGGATGGTGGCATTTGTCGCTTTCGTGCCGCTCACTTTGAATGGCTGACCGGGGTAGCCGCAGGGCTGGGGCTGGATTTTGCTGACATTGGCAAGCGTCAGCATGGCAGTCCGACAACCTTACATTTTTGCGATGAGCTGATTCGTCTCTATGGCAGCGATGACCCTTCTACAGCGGAAGGTACCAGCTTTGCCGTAGAAAATTGGGCAGCGGCGGGCTTCTGGCAAGAATTAGAAGATGGGTTAACCCAGATCAAGCAAACCCGGCATCCCCACCTGAAGCTGGCGTTCTTTACCTGGCACAACCGCGTGGAAGCACAGCACGCCGGACACACACTAGAAGAACTGGAAGATGTCTACTTCCGTCCGGACTTCGATCGCGATCGCTTCATGCAGGGCGGACGAGAAATTCTCACGGCGATCGCCGTATTTTGGGATGGCTTAGAGCGCGATCGCCTCCATCCGGTTCACATTGCAGCGGGATAGGAGGACGGTGATGAACGCAGTATCCTTGCAGCAGTTGATGGACTGTGGCGTGGAACGTGAGACGGCGATCGCGCTACAGTCACCGATCAATCACGCCCTGGCTATCCTGCCTGCCCCGAAGTGCTGGCAATGGTTGACTCATCATATTCTCCAACCCCAGCAGCCGTTTGCGCTGCACCAGCAACTTTATGCCATCACCTTTGCTGATTGGGATATTCACCAGGCACCGCCCCCTGCCTGGATGCCATCCACAGAGCAGATGCAAGCTACCCATATTGCCGCCCTGATGCGGGATCTGCACCTGGAGACCTATGCGCAGCTCCATGCCTGGTCGGTGCAACACCGAGCTGAGTTTTGGCAACGAATGATGCAACGCTTGGGGATTCGCTGGCAACAACCCTATCGCCAGGTGCTTGATCTGACGGCGGGTGTTGAATCACCGCAGTGGTTGGTAGGTGCGCAGCTCAACATTGTCGAGAGTTGTTTTCAGTCCAACCCCGACGCACCCGCGATCGTCGCTCAGGCAGAAGGTGAACCGCTGGTGTATTGGACCTCTGCCGACCTTCTAGGCTTGACCAATCGGGTTGCCAATGGGCTAGTCGCCGCTGGTGTGCAACCGGGAGATGCGATCGCCATTGCCATGCCGATGACGGCAGCATCGGTCGCGATTTATCTGGGCATCATTAAAGCCGGATGCACCGTGGTTTCGATTGCTGACAGTTTTGCGGCTACTGAAATCGCTATCCGTTTGCGCCTCATCAAAGCGATCGCCATCTTCACGCAGGATGTGATCGTGCGAAATGGCAAAGAACTACCGCTGTATAGCAAAGTCGTCGCGGCTGATGCCCCTGCTGCCATCGTGATCAGGCGATCGCCCACTGTTGTGAATCTGCGTCCGGGCGATCGCACCTGGACGGATTTTCTTAGCGACGACGACCAGTTCACGGCGGTTCCAACCCAACCCTCAGCCCCGATCAACGTTCTCTTTTCCTCCGGCACCACGGGGGAACCGAAAGCAATTCCCTGGACGCACACCACCCCGATCAAAGCAGCGGCAGATGGACACCTGCACCAGGACATTCATCCGGGTGATGTCGTAGCATGGCACACCAACCTGGGCTGGATGATGGGACCCTGGTTGATCTACGCTAGCCTGATCAACCGCGCCACGATCGCGTTGTATGACGGTAGTCCTGGCGATCGCGGCTTTGGTAGGTTCATTCAAGAGGCACGGGTGACGATGTTGGGGGTGGTGCCCAGTCTGGTCAACACCTGGAGACGCACAGGTTGCATGAACGGACTGGATTGGAGCCAGATCAAAGCATTTAGCTCGACGGGTGAGTGCTCAAATCCTCAAGACATGCTGTTTCTCATGGCGTTAGCAGGATACAAACCCATCATTGAATATTGTGGGGGAACTGAAATTGGCGGTGGCTATCTCACCGGCACCCTGGTTCAGCCCTGTAGCCCCTCGACGTTTACCACACCGGCATTAGGGCTAGATATTGTGATTCTGGATGCGGCTGGACAGGTTACCAATCCAGGCGAAGCCTTTATTATTCCGCCTTCGATCGGGCTGTCTACTGAGTTGCTCAACCGCGATCATCATCAGGTCTATTTTGCCGATACGCCCCCCTTTCCCCTGCCCATCCGACGACATGGCGATCGGCTAGAGCGCTTGCCCAATGGCTATTACCGGGCACAGGGTCGAGTCGATGACACAATGAATTTGAGTGGCATCAAAGTCAGTGCCGTTGCCATTGAGCAAACCTTGAATACCCTACCCGAAATTAGTGAAACAGCCGCTATTGCGATCGCCCCAGCCGATGGCGGCCCCAGTCAGCTCGTGATTTATGCCGTTCTCACGCCCCAGATGCCACCCCTCTCCACAGCCACCCTCCACATTCTGCTGCAAACTACGCTGAAACACCAGCTCAATCCCCTATTCAAGATTCACACCGTCGTCGTTGTAGAGTCACTGCCACGCACGGCCTCCAACAAAACCATGCGCCGTATCCTGCGCGATCGCTATGACCAGGAGACAGCCTCACAGCAATCCAGTGATCTCGTTCTACAACGGCAGATAGATGTCCATTAAAATCTAATGCAGTTGAATGAGGAGAGGTGATCGGTTGAAAAGCTTGCTTTTCAACCGATCACCTCTCACAGTGTTGAAGACATAGCGCTGTACTTCCCAGTCATTTCTCAACGCGATCGCTCTTTCCCACGACATCCTGAAGATGCACTGGGGTCTGTTTTAAGAATTGTTTTTTCGGGCGCGAAGCGCCCGAAAAAACAACCCTCTTAGCGGGCTTTAAAACACGTTCTAAGTATGGGAGAGAGCGACGGCTCTGCTGTTGCTTCCTCAGAAAACAGGACAGATTAACTGATTCATCACCTTAAAACTGCCTTGATATGGTTCTACGCCGTCTAGTCAGGACATCGGGGGGTGGGGGCGGTGCCCCTACGCCGGGGTTCCATCCCTGCACCCCGTCCTAACCCTAATGCGTACCGCTATATAAGTTATTCAACGCCAGTTTAAGAACAATGTCGAATCAAACTGCTGAATGCTTAAAACAAAATGCTCAGAAAATTATGCAACTGTGGGAGAAACGGGCGCGTAGTGAAATCAGTGCATCCATCCATCAGGACTCGCTAGTTTTACAAAACTCGCTGCCTCAATACCTGAGTCAATTAGAAGATGAACTGTCCACGAAAATTCAACGAACTCCCGCCAGAATTAGAGCGGATAAGTTGGAAAGCACTCGCATTGGTAAAATGCACGGTCATGAGCGGGCAGGATTTGCCGACTACTCCATCAGTCAACTTATTTTTGAATATCACATTCTTCGGCAAGTTATTTTTCAGGTTTTAGAAGAAGAAATGCCATTAGAAATGAGAGAACGAGACATTATTATTGACTCCATTGAGCAAGCAGTTAATGATGCGGCAACCCAATTTTCTCAGACCCTGAAGGACATTCAGGAAACCTTTATGGTGACCCTGACGCACGACCTGAAAAACCCACTCAATATCATCAAAATGGGAACGCATCTAACCCTGCGTCGATTTGAAACCGGCGACAGCCATACGAATATCGTAGTGAGAATGCTTGGCGCGATCGAGCGGATGGAGCTAATGATTCAAAATTTGCTCGATGCCAGTCGGCTGCGAGCCGGACAAAGCCTAACGTTTACGGTTGAAGACTGTAGTTTAGATAGCATCGTTCGCGATGTAGTGCAAGATTTGAGCTTTGCGTATGGAGAGACCAATCGGTTTGTGGTTGTCTCTAAGGCGGATATCAAAATTAGTTGTAGCCGTAAAGACATCCGACGAGTGATTGAAAATCTAGCGATCAATGCCATTAAGTATGGGGCAGCGGGTACACCCATCACCTTTACGCTTCAGCCCGTTGATGCAGAGGTTCGCCTGACGGTTCATAACGAAGGTAAGTCCATCGCTCCAAATGCTCAATCTATCTTATTTCAACAATTCCGTCGCACCGTCTCGGCTGGAGATAAAGCGGGATGGGGATTAGGATTATTTTTGGCAAAGAGCATTATTGAGGCACATCACGGGACGATTGAAGTTGAAAGTGTCGAAGGTAAAGGAACAAGTTTTATTGTGACGTTGCCAAAGCTTCCCTAAAAAAGGTCATTTGTCCCCCTATTTCTCAGATAATCAAACACAGCTGAGTATCATGAGATGCCCCATGGTTGAATTAAACGAACGGTTGCGATCGCACCTTGAGCAACTGGTTCGAGAGCGTGATCCTTACCTGGCAAGCGAAGGTCATTTTTATGTGCAGCAGTATATCCGAGAGCAATTAGGACAATGGGGAACGGTCACAGCACATGAGTTTCAGGTCAGAGGACGAATTCACCAAAACTGGATTTTAGATTTACCGGCTCAAGTGGGTCGAACCCCCAAACCCCCTATTTTGATTGGGGCTCACTATGATGCCGTGGTCGGGACTCCGGGTGCAGATGATAATGCCAGTGGGGTAGCAGCGCTGTTAGAAATAGGACGGGCGATCGCAGCAGCTCCGGTACGGCATCCCGTGCGCCTGGTTGCCTTTGATCTAGAAGAGTATGGCTTATTCGGCAGTACTCAATATGCCAGCGATTTACGTCAGCAACAGCAACCCTTGCGGCTCATGATCTCGCTAGAAATGCTGGGCTATTGCAGTCAAGCCCCCCATTCTCAACGCTATCCGGCTGGATTGCAATATATTTACCCCAACCGGGGCAACTTCATTGGCTTGATTGGCAATCTTCCCACCCTGCTGGATCTGCTGCATATCTCTCGCTGCATCCGGGCGGCAGGAGTTCCGAGCCAATGGTTACCCGCTGGCATGAAAGGGCAATTAGTGCCATCAACTCGGCTCAGCGACCATGCCCCCTTTTGGGATCAGGGCTATCGGGCAATGATGGTTACCGATACAGCATTTATGCGCAATCCCCACTATCACCAAGCCAGCGATCGCCTGGAAACCCTTGATCTCCAATTTATCAGCGGCATTTGTCAGGGCTTAATCAAAGCACTGCAAACCTTGTAAAGTAGCTCACTCGAATACCATCGTTTATGAAGTAATCAAATTGGCATCACATTAAGTCGGTATAAAAACATAGATATAGCGCTGTGCAGATTGATTCAGTCCGGTGTTGTGGGGCGCAGAGCGCCCCACAACACCGGACTCTGGACTTAACTCAACTGCACGACAGGGTAATTGTTTATCAGAATGCGATTGGTCAGCAAATCTTCGACCGTAATTCGTAAAAAGCGATCGCCATCGACCTGAAACAATACTTTAATTCGATCGCTCCCCGGATAGCCGGGAGGGCTAAGTTTAGCAATATTGCGGGCATCCGCCGTTTCATTTAAGGGTTTCACCTGACTTTTGCCCCCCGTTCTGCGAGTGACCATGCGATCGCCTTCAAAATAAACTTCTGTGTCGCCCGATTCAGCCCCCAATTCACCCAACACTAATTCAATGCTGGGCTGATTTTCGATTGACGCCCCCAGAAACAGTTCAACCGGAGTGGGCATGGGGTATGGTTGCCCTTCTTTGACAATCGGATGCCAGCCGTGGCAATTATTTTTTCGATCCCAGTAGCGAATGCCATAGCTGTGGTAGAGGAAGTCTTTGATTTCAATCCCCTGCGTAATTTGCAAAGCACCCTGGGCGATCGCTTCAAACGGTGTTTCAGAACGAATTTTTTCAGCCGGAAAGTATTGTTCGATCCAGGTTTTGACCGCAGGAATTTGAGCCGTACCCCCGACCAATAACACGGCTCCAATGTCAGCCGGTTCCAAGCCCTGCCGTCGCGCCTGACGCAACACCTGCGTCATCGATTCATCCAGACGTTCAAAAAATTGATTGGCTTGAAGTAGAGTCGTGAAGCGATCGCGATCGAGGTGTAATTCATAGCTTTCCAGCGTCTCATCATTGAAGTAGACCTCGGTTACCTGCACCTGTTCAGATAACTGAATTTTCAAGCGTTCCGCCAACCGTAGCGTCAAGGGATTGGAAGTTAATCCTTGCGTCTGGTGGAAATAATCAACGATCCAGGAATCGATATCCGAACCGCCCAAGTTTTGCCCAGCCTTGGCTATTACTTTGGCTAATTTAGGTTTTTGAGTGGAGTCGTCTAACACTTTTTCACCCCATTTCAACAAAAACCCAAGCGGTTTTACCGCAGGTTGTTGCCCCTGGCTCAATTGCACCAGCGATAAATCCAGTGTTCCCCCACCAAAATCAACCACCAATAGATTTTTTTCATCCGTTAAGCCATAGCCCAACGCAGCAGCCGTGGGTTCATCTAACATCCGCACCTGGTCAATATTCAAGCTTCGGCAGACCTGGGTCAGCCAGTTGCGGTAGACTTCAAAACTATCCACCGGCACGGTAATCACCAGCGAGTCGAAGCCTGGATCGATCGCTTGCAGCCGTTGAATCACCTCCGTTAAGAACCATTGCCCCGCATGTTCAAATGCAACCGTTTGCCCATCTAAATCGGGCAAAAATCCTTTGACCTCTGCCCCGATGCCGCGCTTAAAGTTACGAAAAAATCGGGGGCTATTGTTGATATCTAAACCGCGATCGCGCACGGCTTGCCCCGCCACTACCTTTGCCTGTGCGGCATCTTCGACATACAACAAGCTTGGAATCAACGGTGGGTTATGCCCCAGCCGCATCGATAACTCAGGCAATTCGACCGTTTCTGCTTGCTGAGTCACATCATTCCAACGAGCAATGACAGTGTTACTAGTGCCAAAATCAATCGCGTAAGACATAGGTAGAGCCGAGTGATAGGGAACAGGGAATGGGGGATGAGGGAATGGGGGACAGGGAACGGGAGATGGGGAACAGGGAACAGGAGATGGAGAAATTTGCAGGTTTGAGACTTGAGTTGAAAGGTACGGGTTAGGTGAGATCTGGCTTTAACAGAGATGATTTCTCACAAAGAGTTTACTGGTTTAGCTACCCTTCGCGCCCACTTCGCTCAGGGCACGCCCTTCGACTTTGATTAGAACAGATCCTTAACTTCGCTTGGGAATGAGAATTGAATAAGATCGGTTTTTGTAAGATGTGTCAGGCGATCGCCGTAACGCATCCCAAGCCCCAGAGTCAATGCGTTACGCTGCGCTAACACATCCTACGCAAGAATCCGGTTTTATTAAATCCACGATCCTTAGGAATAGCAATTAAATAACATCGATGATTTGTGGTACGAGCGAACAGCCTTCGCCCCTGCAAACGATTCAATATTTGATCGTGGCAAGGCATTCGTTAGATAGCCTTTGGTAAAGGACAAAAATCATAGTTCGAATGCTTCGCCCCCACAATTTGCGGGGATGATCGTTTCCAGACATCGCCTTAAACCCCTTCACTCTTCAGTCTTCATTTTTCACCCTCCACCCTCCACTCTTC
>NZ_JBSLYH010000048.1:0-56243 GCF_055793305.1 Calyptranema fuscum S582 | reverse complement strand
TAAAAAGATGAAAGATGACGAGCGTCGCATCATGGAATATCAACTGGAACAGGTCAGTGATGCCGAAGAGTTTATGGAAGAATGTGCCATGTTAGACGGTTTTACGGCTACGTTTGAAGCGTTGTAATACAGCCGTATACATCGATGCGTTTAGATTCTTGTTCTTGGTAGCAGGGTGCACGTTCGTCACGTACAGAAACGGGTAGAGCGCCATATCCTACGCCAGAATGCAGGAGGATGCTGGTCTAAGTATTAATCCGGGTTCGATATTTAGGTGGCACCCTGATACAGTGCGGATCGAGGAAATCGATTAAATCGATCAGCTTGCTGTGAATGACAACAAGCCTTGCTGCCTGCACCTGCGGTGCATTTCCCATAATATCGATATCCTGTTTTAGCTTTGTAAACCAATTGGCAAATTCCGGGTCACCCATTTTCTTCACGAAGGTTGCGTAACCGATGCAATCATATCCAAGCGCTTCATCGCTGGCACGAGAAACTGTCATGATTTCGCCGATCGCTCGCTGTTCGCCATTATGGAGTTGAAAGGTGCTTTCAGGTTTGAAGTGACCAAATGCGTGATTGATATTGACCAAGAGTTCACTCAATCGACGATTTTGCTCCAGATCGCCCAAATCTAAAAACTGAACTTCTCGGCGGAGAATCTCTACCCATGCTAAATACTCGGCAACCACATAGAGGGTGTTGTTGACGGCATAACTCTGTGCGGCTGGGGATTGATGATAAAACCGTCCTAAAAATTCATGCTGATGAATGTTGTACAAACGGCTCTGAAGATCGATCGCTGAGCGTAATAGCGGATCTCGGTATTTAGACATCAAAGCAGCCGTCTGAGCTTCACGTGATTCAGCTTCACGTTGCTTGGTCAGTTGATCGGTTAATCGGGTAACGCGAGTTTGACCGTAAATACTGATCACTGCACTAATCACCGCAACGATCGCAGCAATGATTGCGGTAAGAACTTCAGGCGTCATCACGTTTGATTATGAAATTGCTTCTTTGATCATTTGAATCTTACTTGATCTGAAATGTATAGCGGTGCGCACGTTGGTTAAATACAGAAAACGGTGTGATGGGGTGCTCCGCGCCCCATCACACCGGATTGAATCAACCTGCACAGCGTTATGTAGCAATCCTAAATCAGCTGTGAAAGCGATCGCCCCTCTTGATCTCAGCAGGGCTAACGCTATAGTAAGTGTGTGTCCGTCACGAAATATTAAAGGATAGGGGCATGACTGTAATTGCTGTTGTGGACTATGACATGGGAAACCTGCACTCTGCCTGTAAAGGCTTAGAAAATGCCGGTGCTATTCCCAAAATTACTGACTCTGCGAAAGAATTAGAGCAAGCCGATGCAGTCGTGCTTCCGGGGGTTGGAGCCTTTGACCCGGCAATTCAACATTTGCGATCGCGTGATTTGATCCAGCCAATCAAAGATGTCATTGCCAGCGGCAAACCCTTCCTGGGCATCTGTCTGGGCTTACAAATTTTGTTTGACGGTAGCGAAGAGGGCAAGGAATCCGGATTAGGTGTGGTTCCTGGCATGGTCAGACACTTTCGCCCAGAACCCGGCATCACCATTCCCCATATGGGTTGGAACCAACTGGAACTGACCCAACCCGATTTACCCTTGTGGGATTCATTGGTTCCCGATCCCTGGGTTTATTTCGTCCATTCTTATTATGCTGATCCCCTAGATCCCAGCGTCAATGCCGCGACGATCACCCACGGCACTCAAACGGTGACAGCGGCGATCGCCCAACGCAACTTAATGGCAACCCAGTTTCATCCTGAAAAATCTTCTACCGCAGGCTTGCAAGTGTTGTCTAACTTTGTCGTGCTGGTCAAACAGCAGCAATTGGTTGGATCAACAGCCTCCTGATCAAGCGCGATCGCAAGCAATCCACAACCCTTCATCTATCTTTCGTGAATGTACGTGACTGGAAAGGATGGTGTGATGAATCAGCATTCTTCTAAACACCCATTTCAGACCTCAAACATTCTATTCCCGATCCAGTTCAATCCTTAAGATTAGATAAAATTACGTAGCGTCTAAATTGACCCAAAAACTACATCACTGGCGAAACACCCGTAAATCTACCCAGTCTTGGGATAGCGGGTGTTTATTTTTGGGAAATGTTTCGGATCGCAATAGGCACAACAAAGAGGCATCATATTGACAGGGTTGCATTCTATCGAAAAAGCATATGGAAGTCTTTCTCTCAGCTGTCATTTTTGTCACATCTGTTTTGTCGAACGGGTATTTACTGATCGATGCTCCAACTCACTCTCTTCCCGATCTACAAAGTAAAAATCCACCCTGCGAAACTGAGGGATGCTATTAAAGGCGATCGCCTATCTCATCAGTACCAAATTATGACATCTGGTTACGGCGGCTAAAAACAATATTAATTGAGCTAAATATGAAGATTGGACAGGGAAACCACGTTTCCCTGTCCAATCGTTGTGCTGTTTAGCTAATCCCGATCTCTGGGGATCGTTGATTGAATACCCTCCCAGGTTTATAGCAGTGTGCACGTTCGTTAAGGAGAGAAACGGTGTGGTGGAGCGCTCCGCACTCCACCACACCATACTGAATCAGCCTGCACAGCACGCTATATGGTTGAGGTGTGATCCTAAGGTTGACTGTCTGCAACTTCGGCAGCCGGGCGCGCCGATCGCAATGTCAAATCGCCCAAAGACACTCGATAGTCCTGGCTTGCCGCGTCATAGGTGAGGCTATAGGTGGTTGGATAAAACCGCCCTTGGGCATATTGAGCGGGTAAAGCGATCGGTTGGGAAAAAGACTGCTGGCTTTCTAACATCTCCTGCGAAATCATGGGTTCTAAAAACGTCATTTCTCCGTTATGAAACCCGTAGATAAAGGTGTAGTCAAACCCGTGCGGCTGTCCCTGAAATTCTGTAGCTCCGGGATTAATCCAATGCACCCCCTGCTTAGGCACACCGCTATCAGGAGCCATAATATAGCCTGCCGGGATCAGCTCTGGGGCAGGAGTTGCATAGGTTCTGGCAACATCCGCACCCCGCACTGTAATTTGTTGCGATCGCTCTGGGCTAATGGTGTAAAAGTGAAAGTCAAAATGCGGACTGCCGTAGATGGGATTGGGATCATGACCATGCGGGTTCCAATCTAAGCCGACATGGGTAAATGCCGTGAGATAGCCCTGCGGCGGTAACGACAAATTCACTTCTGTCATCTCTGTTGGTAAATTAGACAGCGCATCTGCCGATAAAACAACGCCAATTTCTGTTGGATACCCGTGTTCATCGAGGGTGATAAAACAACGTGCCGTTCCCTCACCCAAGGGTTGTGGATCGCCCAGTATCGTTTCAGCGCGAACGAGTTGTGCCGTTGTGGTCACCAAGGCGGTGGTCAGTGCAGCGATCGCCAATTTTTGTGTAATGTGCATTTTAAATTCCTCAGGATTATGCCATATAGCGCTTTGCGTCGAGATAGATTATGGCTGTTGAGAGAGAGCCGCGCTCCGCGCGGCTCTCTCTCAACCATTTGGACGTTACGCCATTGAAACTTGCTATAAAACAATGCAGATTATATAGTGCTGTGCGGGTTGATGCAGTCCGGTGTTGTGGGGCACGGAACGCCCCACAACACTGTTTCTGTACTTAACCAATGTGCGCACTGCTATAAAGACTCGTTTGAAAAGGCTGCTTTAAGCTGCTGCCGTTGCTAGCAATTGTTCCCAGTTTTGGGGTGTCATAAATCGGGTGTAGCGATCGCTCATCTCAGGAGATAGCAGTTCTAGCAGCAGTCGGTTTTCGACCCACAGTTCAATCACATCAAACACATCCCCCCGATTACAGTACAACACCCGCCAACCTTCACGTTGGGCGATCGCTTCAATCTCAGTCCGAGTTGTGGGGACGGAGACGGCGGCATGAGTGGCACTAAAGGGCGAAGGATTGGCGATCGCCTGGGCAGTCACTTCTGTTTCACCCGGCATTAACTCATACCCCAGAGGCGCAATCTCAATGGCTGTACCAAACGCATCATTGGCAAGAACAATATAGGCACCTGGGAAGGGTGGAAAGGGAAAAGCTTGCCCACGCCAGATTTCAGCGATCACAGAGGCAACGTGAGCAGGATTTTCAGCCGCAATCGAAATGTGATGAAGCATAGTATGTATCGTTCCTTAAACGCTTCTGACGATGACCACAATAGGGTTTGAAGTAACTCTATCTGGCATCCTAAAATGCAATCGAGAAGAAGTAGAGAAGCGAATGAAGAGAACGTTGTATTCCCTATAGCGTCGCGCCTAGCTAGAACCAGATTATGGTTTGAAACCCATACCTCACGTGGCTTTCAAACTATCATCTGTACTCCACGTGATTGAAAATTTCTATGAGACCTTAAGCGTTTGAAAACCTCCGAAACCTGACGCCTTGCCCTTTTTGAGCGAGCGACGGCAGAGCCGTCGCTCGCTCAGAAAGAATTGGAGGGTATGCTATCCACAATCCGTCTTAACGAAAATTTTACAGAACAGAAAAACCTAGCGTTGAGTTTGTGATTTGGCTAATGAAGGGTGGGTAAAATCTCACGTTAAAACAACACCAGACGCGAAAATATCCGGATTTAGGGTAGTGCCAGCGAAGATGAAAATTAAGGCACCTATCGCAAGATTGCAACCCAATCAAAAACTTGGATTGCCGTCTTTATGCACGATCACGCTCCATATTCAAGACATTTGAGAGTCTATTTCAAACGCTGTCAGACCTATTATTTTCTACTTAAGAGTATAAAAAATAATATCTGAAATAGATTCTTCATCCTCGTCTACAACAGGGTTGTTCTCTATCCGTTCAAACACACTGGATATCAGATTTGCTGTATTAAAACAGCGACTCACTAGAATGCGAAAAAAACATCCTGAAGTCCGTTCAAGCTCGATCAAACTATCCATTGCTACTCAATTTTATCCACCTGACTATGCTGCAACTGGGCAATTAATTGAAGAGTTAGCTCATCAATTAGGGCAACAGGGAATTCAAGTTAAGGTATTCACAGGACAACCGGGGTATGCTTTTCAAAACGAATCTGCACCTAACGTCGAATCGTTTGATTACTTGACGGTTAAGCGATCGCGTACTTCAAGACTTTGGGCAAAACGAATTCGAGGAAAAGCCATTAATGGCTTTTTATTTTGCCTGCGTACCCTGCTTTATTTCCTCAATCAATCAAACCGAGGTGACATCTTATTACTAACAACAGCACCTCCGTATTTGCCAGCATTAGGATATTTCATTCATTTATTATTTGGCATTCCTTACATCTGCCTGATTTACGATCTGCATCCTGATATTGCCGTACAACTGAATGTCGTATCTCCTCAACATTGGCTCATTCATCTGTGGACGTTTCTGAATAAGAAGACATGGGAACATGCTCAAGAATTAATCGTTCTCAGTTCTACGATGCGAGATCGAGTTGTGGCAAGTTGTCCGACTGTGATCGATAAAATTTCGGTCATTCATAATTGGGCAGATCCCAACAAAATTGTACCGATCGCCAAAGAACACAATTGGTTTGCGAAAACCCATGATTTAACCGAAAAATTTACCGTTCTCTATTCGGGCAACATGGGGCGGTGTCATGACATGGACACGATTCTGGCAACTGCAATCCAACTTAAAGATGAGCCGATTCAGTTTGTATTTATTGGCGATGGGGCAAAACGTCAGGAATTTATCGATCGCGTTGATGCCATTAAGCTATCGAACTGCCGCTTCTTGCCCTATCAGTCTCAACAGGTTTTGCCCTATTCTCTAACGGCGTGTGATCTGACCCTGGTTAGCATTAGCACGGGCATGGAAGGCCTGGTCGCACCCAGTAAGTTTTATAGCAGTTTGGCAACTGGGCGACCCGTCGCGGTCATCTGTGAGGCTCATTCTTATTTGCGTCCCATCCTGACCGAAGCAAATTGTGGCAAAGCGTTTGCCCATAGCGATAGTGCATCACTTGCCAATTTTATTCGTTGGTTAGCAAAGCATCCTGAAATTGCTCGCCAGATGGGAAAAGCCGGTCGGCTCTATTTGCGATCGCATTTCACACCCGAAATTATTGCTCAACAATATTCACAGGTCATCCGGCGGGATGTGCAACGGCAGCAAAAGCGATCGCTTAAACACATCATGTCTCCCAATAAAGTCAACCCCGTCCGCCTCTAAGGATCACAGATTAATTAACCTGTAATTCTTTTCGAAAGAGCGGCGGCGGAGCCGCGCTTCCCAAAATAACCGTCCGGGTTTTATTAAATCCACGATCCTACGTGAACCCGACAGGTGAACAGGCTGCTTATGATTGCGTCGGTTCTCTGCGATCGCGAAGCACTATAGCGATCCTGAGTCAGTTGTGAAAGCGCCCGCCCGAAGGGCGGACGCTTTCACAACCGATCATTTTCACAAATCAAATAGGATTGCTATATAACAGCTATCAAGCACTTGAAATAATGATGGCTGTTGTGTGAGAGCCGCGCAGAGCGCGGCTCTCACACAACACCGTGTATTTCATGCCATTGAGAATTGATATAGTTTGGAAGGTGGAGTTTTTCGTCAGAAAAACTCCACCTTTTTGAATGGGAGTTGGGAGGTCGATGACAATGGTGCAGTTCAATCACGGGAGTAGGTTGCCATGACCAGCTTTCCCAATGCCACGGCAGCCTCAAGACACTATGCAATTCTTGGTACTGGGGCGCTGGGTGGGTTTTATGGGGCGCGGCTACAGCAGGCAGGGGCAGACGTTCACTTTTTGCTACGCAGTGATTATGAGTATGTGCGGCAGCATGGTTTGGTGGTGGATTCTCCCGATGGTAACTTCTCGCTGCCTAACGTTCATGCCTATGCGAATGTGTCTGAGATGCCGCCCTGCGATGTGGCGATCGTGGCACTGAAAACCACCCAAAATCACCTGCTTCCCCAGTTGTTACCCCCCGTTGTTAAACCCGATGGAGTGGTGTTGGTGCTGCAAAATGGGTTGGGCATAGAACCGGATGTTGCCGCTATTGTGGGTGCCGAGCGCGTCATGGGAGGGTTATGCTTTCTTTGTTCGAATAAAGTTAAACCGGGCTATATTCATCATTTGGATTACAAAAAAGTGGCATTGGCTGACTATGCTCCGGGATATGAACCCGTAGGAATTACGCCTCGAATGCAAGCGATCGCCACTGATTTTGAACGTGCTGGCATCCCGATCGATTTGGAACCTGATTTGTTTCTGGCACGCTGGAAAAAATTGGTGTGGAATATCCCCTTTAACGGACTGTCGGTTGTTCTCAATGCCACCACCGATCAAATGATGGCAGATCCCCATATTCGTGAACTGGCAGAACAATTAATGACGGAAGTCGTAGCCGGTGCATCGGCTTGTGTGCAACATTCTGCAACCCCAAACGATCGCCATATTCCAGATACCTTTATTCATACCATGCTCGATCACACCGCCAAGATGAAACCCTATCGCACCAGCATGAAAATTGATTATGACGAAGGGCGATCGCTAGAAGTCGAAGCTATTTTTGGCAATCCATTGCGAACAGCTCAATCTGCCGGAGCAACGCTACCTAAAATCCAAATGCTCTATCAACAATTGAAATTTTTAGACACACGAAATATAGCACGTCTCAATCGTTGATGAACTCAAAGGATCGTGGATTTAATAAAACCGAAGATTTATTTTTGGAAGCGCGGCGGAGCTGCGCTTCCAAAAATAAACGTCCGGGTTTTAATTAATTTGTGATCCAAAAGGAATGGGTATAGCCATCTCAATGGGGCGCGCGAGCGAGTTTAACTCAAGTTGTGTTGCCTGAGGGTCTGTTTAAAGGTTGTTTTTTCGTGGTTATTTTTTCGTGCGCGAAGCGCACGAAAAAATAACCCTCTTAGCGAGTTTTAAAACATACCTTTGCATAGGAGCTTGGCATTTAGTAAACCATCTTTCATTGATCTCGAAAATCCTTGCCCAAATGCTAAGCCTTTACAGGATTTGATGGCTCTGACACAAAATTCATCCCAATTAGAATTTCTCCAATAGCACATATAAAAAGACTTCTAATTGTGTTAGCAACGTTATCACTTCTTGATAGGCTGTTTCATATGAAGTTGCTGCTAACGTTACCAGATTACACGGCTTTATTTTAAGCCAGCGCTCCACTAAAATGGGGACGGGTTGAGGACTTTCAAATAGAGGTAATAAACACGCAGCCAAACTACTTTCGATTGAAAATGACCTGTTGACTGGAAAGCTGAGATGATGACTAATATCAACAGATGTTTGCTGGGAAATGCACTCCATCCAATGGGTTTTGATTGAATCATAGTTGAGTTGGGGATGAAGATGAACCCGAACTGAATTCCAATCTGAAACCTGCCATTCGCTGACGGGCAAATGAGGTTGTGCTTGGTCAGGATGACCGCACCAAAAATCGAGTAGGCGATGAATGGGTTGTAATAACTCGAATAAATGCAATTTTTGTTCGGTCGTCAATTCAGGAATTCCTAAACCCCACAGAATCGGCAAATCATCTGGATTTTGGAATAGATCTATTAGCTCCCAATGTCGCCAATTGACCATACTGATAAATTCCAGATCAGATTGTTGAAGTAGGTTAAATAAATCAGGAATGGTGTATCCTTTATCTCCCTGAAATAGATAGTTCATCAATAAGACTTGTTTGCTGTCTGATTGCTCATAAGCCCCAGTCCAGGTTCTTGCTTTTAAATTAACCTGATCTTTCAAGGCTTTTATGGCATCGATCGCCATTTCCATTTCCATCTCTTCAGGGTTATGGTCTAGCAAGCCCATCAGTTTAAAGACTCGCTGAACCCGAAAAATATCGGCTCTTTCTAAAGCGCTGTGGAGATTGCCTCGAATGATGCCATGAGGTTTAAGAACTAACTTAAACGTTTGTAATGCACTCAGTGGATCATCCAATAAATACAGCACATCATCACAATTGATGTAATCAAACTTCAAGCCCAAGATGGGTAAATCTTGAATTCCGATCGTATGGAATTCTGTATTACCAAATCCATGAAATGTGAGTCGCGCCTGGGCAAGATCGACCGAGTTTTTGGATAAATCAATTCCGACAATTTTGGCATTGGGGTTTGCCTCTGCCAGAATCAAAGATTTATAGCCTGTTCCACAACCCGCATCTAAAATCAGGGGTTTATCAACGGGAGGAAGTGCCTGATTTCTCAGATAAAAGGATGTGATCCAATTATGGACGTATAGAGTATTAAAATCTCCTTTTGGAGAATTTTCTAGTGGAACATTGGGGTAGGGGCTAAAGTCAAATTGCTGGCGAATTTTTTCTAGGAGTTCAGACGATTCGTTGCCCATATGCTAAAACCCTATAACGTAAAGAGATGAGGGTATGCACTAATTTTTGAATTGTAAAACATATCATAGCTAAAGCAAGTTTGAAAGAGTCCTACTTTGACCAAATCAACTATTCTCCTGTGGTATCGCAATGACCTGCGACTGCATGACCACGAACCTTTGTCTCGAGCGATCGCTGCTGCTACTCAAATTATTCCCATTTACTGCGTTGACCCCCGGCAATTTGGGCAAACTGGTTTGGGTTTCCCGAAAACCGGGGCTTTTCGGGCACAGTTTTTATGGCAGAGTATTGCTGATTTGCGGCAGCAGTTGCGGTCGCGTCAGAGTGATCTGATCCTGCGTCAGGGTTTCCCCGAAGTCCTGATTCCCCAATTGGCTGAACAATTTGGCATCACCGCTGTCTACTACCACCAGGAAGTGACCCGCGAAGAACGTGCAGTTGAGGCAGCGCTGACCACTGCTCTACAAAAAATCGGCGTTACCTACCAAGCCTTTTGGGGACAGACCCTGTGCCATCCTGACGATCTCCCCTTCAAGATCACAGCATTGCCAGATGTTTTTACCCACTTCCGTAAAGCAGTGGAGCCAACGTTGCCCGTTCGAGCAACTCTGCCAACCCCCACCCTTTTACCCTGCCTGCCTGCGATCGCCCCAGGAGAACTACCTTCCCTCTCCGAATTAGGATTGCGATCGCCCACCTGTGATCCGCGTGCCGTTCTTCCCTTTACCGGCGGCGAAACGGCTGGCATGGCTCGGTTGCACGACTATTTTTGGACACGCGATCGCCTCAGGGTTTACAAAGACACGCGCAATGGGTTGCTGGGTGCCGACTATTCTTCAAAATTTTCGCCCTGGTTAGCATTGGGGTGTCTATCGCCCAGGTTCATCTATGAGCAAGTGCAATCCTATGAACAACAGCGGGTGCAAAATGATTCGACGTACTGGCTCGTGTTTGAACTGTTGTGGCGCGATTATTTCCGCTTTGTTTGTGCCAAATATGGCGATCGCGTATTTTATCCATCGGGATTGCAATCACTAGCGATCGCCTGGAAGCAAGACTGGCAACGATTTGAGCAATGGCAACAGGGTAAAACAGGGTTCCCCTTGGTTGACGCCAATATGCGAGAACTGGCAGCCACCGGATTTATGTCTAACCGGGGCAGACAAAACGTTGCCAGCTTTCTCACCAAAAATCTAGGGATCGACTGGCGCATGGGAGCCGAATGGTTTGAATCGCTGTTGATTGACTATGACGTATGCAGCAACTACGGCAACTGGAACTATGCCGCAGGCATTGGCAACGATGCCCGCGGGTTTCGCTTTTTCAACATTCTCAAACAAGCCAAAGACTACGATCCGCAAGGTGCCTATGTAAAACACTGGCTACCCGAACTGGCAGCCCTGCCCAGCTCAACTATTCATCAACCCTGGACCTTGTCACGGGCTGAACAAACCCAATTTCACGTTAGATTGGGAGTTGATTATCCTAACCCCATCGTGGATTTGTTCCAGTCTGCCAAAGCCAACGAGCAAATCTATCGTGACGCTATGGCAAGAAAAAAGTTCGTAGACACTAATTTTTGATCAGTTGATAAACTTGCGCAAATGATCTGCTACTATATAAATCGCTGTGCAAATGCACGGGCGGTTAGCTCAGTTGGTAGAGCGCCTGCCTTACAAGCAGGATGTCACTGGTTCGAGTCCAGTACTGCCCATTTTTGAATTACTGTTATGGCTCAATAGCCCATTCAGGGAACTGTACCGCGAGAGCGACCAACAGCCTTTCATCAAATTGGCATGGACGTTTTAAAAGTCATCCCGCCATCATCACAAGCGTATGCGCCGCTCCCTGACACATTGACTCATGCACCAAAGCCTCCCAGCGATGTTTGGCTGAAGCTTCCGGCACTCTGACTGGCACGGACTGCGGATTGCGAAAATACCTGGAAGGCATTGCGGATGTCTTTTTGGCTGTTGCCGGGAGTCAGAATCCATTCATCCCGAATCCCCATGTCCTGGAAGACCTGGCGAAAATCGGTGCGACTGTCGTCAATTCCCATTGCCGCAATAATATGGTTTTCTGCCATCAGCATATCTTGGGCGATCGCCTTTACTGTTTTTGCTGTTGCGTGGCTGGAATGGGCATCGGCTCCATCGGTAATAATTAACGTTACCGTTCGCACAGGGACGCCGTTATCTGAAAATTCCTGGGCTTTGGCAAGCACCGTTCCGAGTAAAACTACCGTTTGGTCGTAGAGCGGTGTCCCCTGGTCGGGGTTGTAGTTGTGGTTGTCCATCCGCACAGCTTGAGCTACAGGACAATAGGGATACAGGACAAAACCGTTGAGATAGCGATTGTGGACTAATACATTGTCTTTTTGGTTGGAATTCAGCAAGGCATCTAAAACGGTGTTGTGCCCTGCTCGCACAATGGCATCGTTGCCCCCATAGCGGATCGACCCCGAATCATCGGGCATGAGGGTGACCAAAACGACTTCACTTGCCATCACATCATCGACTGAAATGCCTAAGCCTGCCTGGATTTGAGCGCCAATATCCAGGACATTGAGGGCATTGAGAGATGCGGCTGAAAGTAAGCCTTCGGCTTGGGCTGATTGAAAGAGCTGGTTGAAATTTGGAGCGTGAGACATAGGTTTTCTCTTGATTGTTGGGGTAAAGATGACACGTTAAACTGGGGAATTCTCATGGGGTTTGACTGAATCCGGGTATGAGTTGGAGGGTGAAACGGAATGGTTCATAGTCCAACTCATCCTCAAGATCCACCAGGCCGCGCTGGCAAATTAAAGCGTCACACCTGCCCAGTCGGCGATCGCTTGAGTAGAGTTGACAATATGCATTCCAGCCTGCGCAAATCGTTGGAATGCCTGGTTGGCGGCGTCAGTGAAGTCCACGACACCCGGAACGACGACGGGTGAGGTGCAATCTTCTAGCAGATACACTTTTTTTGCCAGGGTTGGATCTTTTGCCTGGATTTCGGTTAACAGATCATCAATCGTCCAGGCAACGCAGTGGCTTTTGGCTTGTCCGGCAATGATGACGACATCAAATTCCAGGAGCTTTTGGATAAACCGGGTATTTTTTTGGGCAATGGGGCGACCGTCGGGACCCTCCAGCACTTCAGGACGCAGGACGGAATAGTTTTCGGTGAGTGGGTTGCCACCTTTGATTTCAAAGTTAGTTTGGCTATTACGAGCAATGTTGTGAAAGAAACACGCGTCTTCGACGGCTGATACCAGGGCATGACCGATGCCACCCAGCATGGCATGATAGCCCCAAATGGTGAGGGGATATTTGCCATCGTTGCTGAGGCGTTTGACATAGTGATGGGCATAGTGTTGCAATGCCATGTAGTTGCCTTTGGTCAGGCTATAGGCGATCGCTGGATTGACCTTCCATTTCCCCTCTTGCACATCGTCTAAGGAAATCATCGTCATGGGTGCAGGATGTTCACCGGCATCGTTCAACCAAAACGCGGCATGAAAGATTTGTAGAGTGGTGTGGGTGTCCATCGTCGGCGCAATTTCGGTAATCACGCCTAAGTTGCGATAGATAAATTCGCACAGCCGAATGTTGTCGTCTACAGCACCCCTGCCGGATTGTCCGCCGACAAAGAGTTCAAAATCGGGGATGCAAAAAGTATTTTGCGCATCGATCACCATTAAACAAATGCGAGTTTTATCTTTGGCAGCCGGTTGGATCGAGTGCTGTTTTGCCCACTGTTTGGCTTGTGTGGCACGGTCTTGGTAGGGGACGCGCCAGATGTCGCTGACGTGAATGGGGTTGAAGGTGCTGGGGATGGGAAGTTGGGTCAGGGTGGTCATAATAAGTCTCCAGGGTTTATTGAGTGGGTAGGGTGTGTTAGGCGCAGCCGTAACGCACCATTTTTTGAGCGGTCATTGTTTAATGGGTGTCATGTCTTGGGGGCTAGCCTCCAAACCCTGTTTCAGCTGAGTTGGAGGTGGTAGATCTGGTGGGGGTGAATGACGTATAAACCGTGTTGCCCTGCCAGAAGTTGGGAGTGGCTGTCAACAAAGGGTTCGGTGTCGGGAAAGGTTTTGCTGAGTAGAAGTTGTCCGTTGAGCGGCTCGATGCGGATGATGCCGTCGTCGGTGGCAGCTAGGAGAAAATTGCCGACGGCACAGTAGGGGCAGGTTTGAGTGTGCGATCGCCCATTCCCCAGGGTTGCTAACCAGTGATCATCTCCTTGCACCGCTTGCGCCTGAGCGATGACGCTGCCATCGGCATGAATCACAACACAGCGATAGTGAAGCTGACCCCGTTCTTGGGTGGTGAGGAATAACCAGAGGCGATCGCGGCTGAAGGTGCAGGTGGTATCGATCAATTGCCCTTGCCAGGTGGGAAGATTGACACGGTCGTTGATACCGGGTCGGTGGGCATCAAATACAAAGGCAACCTTGAGATCGCCAGCGCAATAAAATCCAAATCCGAAGTGAGAACCGACCCAAAAATGGGTTTGTCCGGCGAGTACATCGCCGATATAAGCCTGGGGATAGGGAGTGGGAAAAAGGCTGTGGGACGTATGGAGCAATTGCCCTTGATGAATCCAGTAAATATCAGACTCGTTGGTGTCAAATAGGGGAGTATGGGTTTGGCTATCGACAGCAATGCGTTCTGGAGTAGATAGTTCGCTACTAGTGGATGAATTGCGACCTAACAGCACAACCTGCCCCTGATATCCCAGCCATGTGGTCTTGCCCTGAATGCGCCAGCGTAAGTGAGGATGGCGATCGCCAGTTAACACCACAGAGCTATCTTCGCGTTTGAACTGACCCTGATCGTGGTAGAGCCAATGCAGCTGATCTTGCGTTACGGACGCCACTACAATAACGCCATCTGTGCGGAATAAATAGGTGGCTGTGACCGTTCCTCTGACCGTTTTTGAGGTCGTTGATCGAGAGGGAATCGAGTGTAGACTAAGGCACTGGGGACAGCTTGGACGAGCGTGTTCTTGACCACAGTGGGTGCAAGTTTGCCAGCGTAAATTTTCCAGGAGCGATCGCGGAAATTCACCTCTCTGATCGTGTTCAAATACCTGATGAAAGTAATGAAGTAAATCATCGGATAAAACTGTGTAAGGAATTGCAGGTTTGGGATATTTAACGTCTGGATGAAAGATCGTGATGCGATGCAGCGATCGTGCCGTTTGCACGATTCGTTTCGTTGTATTCTGAGGCTTATAGACACCACCATAGGGTTCAACAAAGAGTAGACACTGCATCAGCATCACTGTAAAGGCATACCAATCGGAGTCAGTAGTATGAGGCTGCTGTAGAATCGGTTGGGTAGCGTGGGGGTCGCACAACAGTGGATCGACAAACCGTGCGGTAAACACCGTGCAGGGAAACCCACCAAATTGAAAAGAATCAGCGTCAATCAGGTAAGCGTCCGTACCTTTCACCAGCACATTTAGATCATTGAAATCGCCGATCACCACTCCGGCAAAATGCAATTTAGCAACAGTGTCGTGTAAATCTTGAAAAATATCGACAACGGTCGCATGGCTGATGCCCGATTGGCGAAAGCTGCGTTCGCTATAGCGCAGTAACAGGTCGGCTCCGGTCATAAAAGACATCGTGTAGCCCAGGATCTGTCCGGTTTTATCCGTGGCTAAGGCGGTGGGAGCGATGACCCGTTGAGGTAAATGCTGGGGAAATTGGGGTAGTTTTTGCTGATGGCGAGCGAGGCGATCGCGTGCGGCGTGTTGTTCGTGGGGAAAGGCTTGGTAATCGGGGTGATGGGGTGGTTTAAACAACTTCAAGACGGTTCCATTCCCGATATCAAAAATATCGGCTTCACCCCCTTTGGCGATCGCCTGGGTCGGCTTTAATCGTAGTTTTTTCCCATTGATAAAAATGTCCATAGGAAGATGGAACCACTGGTGAGCGTGGTTGATAGAGTAATCATGTTGAGTTGAGCAGCGTTTTAGGGTTCTATCGGAGGGATAACTTTTGTCACTGCTTCGCGCCAGAAATCATACGTGCGATCGCCAATACTGTGGCTATGCGTTTGATACACTTGATCTAATGCAACAAACAAGGCTTGAGCGTAATCTTCCAGCCCCAATAAGCGTAAACTGGTTAAAATTCGCGTCAATCTTAAGTAGTTATGGTTGCTTAGCTTAAGCCAATGCAAACTACGATTTGAAGTGCGTTCTAAGAGTTCTACGGCAACTTGATGATCGGCAGTGATTTGACGCTGAAACCCGTAAAATTTGAGCATGACTAGGAGCGATCGCTCTACACGCTGTTGTAAATCAGGATGCGTTCTAAACGTCTTCATATCTGCCTGAGTTAATACAGGAGCGTGACGATTAAATTGACTCCGTTCTGGTAAAGGAAACAACCATTGGATGTAGTCGTGAACCCCTTCCAACTGGCGAGACTGCCATCCCCAAATCTCATCAATCATCCGTCCGGTAGCGTCCGGAGCCTGACCCCAATAAAAATCCACAAGCGGTGAATTTGCCATTGTCTTTGGACTCCTTACGGTTCAACGTCTAAATGCTACGCCCTGACAAAATTGGATGGTTAAGAATCACAAATTAATTAAAACCCGGAAGTTTATTTTTGGAAGCGCGGCTCCGCCGCGCTTCCAAAAATAAATCTTCGGTTTTATTAAATCCACGATCCTAAGGCATGACACCATATCGAGCCATAAATAATTCGGTGGTTTGACGCAGAAACGGATCTAAACGATTCAATACCTCTAAGGCGATCGCCTCTGGAACATTGCCATAAAAGGCGTGGGCAATTCCCCCAGTAATGCAGGTCAACGTATCTGAATCACCTCCTAACGACACGGCGTTGCGAATGGCATCTTCAAAATCAACGGATGCCAAAAAAGCAATCAGGGCTTCTGGCACTGTTTCCTGACAGGATTCATTGAACTGATACAGCGGACGAATGTCATCCAGCGATCGCCTCAAATCGTAACCAAACTGAGATTCGATATAGGCCTGGATTTCCACCTTACTGCGCCCCTGACGTGCCAGGAAAATGGCAGCAGCGGTTGCCTGAGCCCCCTTAATCCCTTCGGGATGGTTATGGGTAACGGCTGCCGTTCGTTCTGCTTTGTGCAAGACAGTATCCAAGTCCTCAAAGGCAAACCCGATGGGGCTGACCCGCATCGCCGACCCATTGCCCCAACTGTGGTAGGGTGCGGATTGCGGCGATGCTGCCCAGGCTGCAAACCGGGCACCATATCCCCCCATGGGGTTGGGATAGCGCTGATAATACTGCTTAAATGCTGTTCCATACTCACCGCCATTGAGCAGCACATCCGCCACCGCCACTGTCAAAATGGAGTCATCCGTAAAACTACTGGTGGCGTTAAATAGCTGAAAGTCCTTGGTCTTGCGATTGTTAAACTCATACACTGAGCCAATCATGTCACCTGCGATCGCTCCCAACATCACCGCTTTCCTCTCATCACGATCAAGGTCGTATCATCTGGCAACCATCCTCCTTCTCGCCTGATCTGCTGAGTCTGCCAATCAGGCTGGTTCACCTCCCGATTGATCAACGATAACCGGCGGCGGATCTGATCGGGATTGGTGAAGTAGCGATCGCGTTGCCAAAATTGCGCGATCGCTCCGATCGGTTCTGACTGTCCCGGTAGAGATTGATCGGCGATCGCGATTAAATCATCTACCCCATCCGTGCCAATTAAGAGAGACTGCACCGTTTCGGTAGGCACGGTGCGATAGAGGTGAAACTGCAATTGGTCGGGTGGAAATGGGAGAGTTTCCAGCAATGCGTATGCCAGATAGGGCGGGGCATTGTTAGAAAATTTGGGCAGGGGAATGGCGTCGCCGTTTAGCCGCATCACCCCATCGCCATTGCCAAACAACACCGTTATCGTGTCGGTGATCAGAACCCCAACCGTGGTGAAGAGCAGATACTCTTGCACAATTTGGCAGATGGCTGTGCCGGGGTTTGCTCCAGACCCATCTGCGCCCAACAGCATCACCAGATCCTTCAGCCGATAGAGAACGGATCGCCAAACCGAGTGCCAAAACTCCTGGCTATCACACGCTTCGGTCTGTGAAACGTTAAGCCAGGTTTGATGCAGGGTGTTGACAATGATGTGTGCCCCCAATTTGGCTCCCACTTCACTGTGCCGACCGCTGCCGCAGCCATCACAGACGACGGCGATCGCACATTGGTCTGTCATCAAGCTGTAGTAAGCATCCTGATTGTTTTTTCCTAAGCGGAGATGGTCCCTCCCAATGACCGAACCTGTGGCGATCTCAAATCGTTGTTTCATGGGATTTTTGTGTTCTTATAACACCTATCTTAGTGTTCAAAAAACACGATGTCAACTTTATCTATAAGTTGCTCTCTCTTGCCTTGTCAGCCTTGATCTTCAGGATCTCTGGTTGCTGATGGCTCTCCCAAGACCTCCGAGGTTTTCGAAAACCTCGGAGGTCTTATGTTCCGAAGCACTCGTCCCTCAGCCGTGTTTTAGCTTGCGTAAAGAGCGATAAATCCGAGGGGTGAGGAGATAGAGTAGACACCCGATGTCCATGATTTGCTCAAACCGTTGCACTTCTCGTCCAAAATAGCGATCGTCCCAATAGCTAATGGCACTACGAAATCGAGTCGTCCAATCAAACGGAAAAAAGATCAGCGGTCCATCATCAACATGGGTGAAAATATCCACCACAGAATGCCATAAACAGGCGAGAAAAAACCAAAATAGCCAGCGTTGAGGAGACCCAATCTGACGACGCGATCGCCACACGATGGCTAACCCTAATAGCAACAATAAAGGTGCGTGCAAAAAGTTATGGGCTGCCAGCCATACCGGGTTATGAAAGTACAGATCGTCAAACATCAAATGGGCAATGGCTGACATATCCCAACCCAGCCCATAGTGAAGGTATAACCCCCCACCCCCGGACAACAACCACAGGGGCAGATCGGGCGCAACGGAACCCAACAAAAAGGCGCTGGTCACAATGGGAACTCGGGGCAATGCCTGGTTAAGTGTCGCCGTCATGAGGAAATGGGTGGGAGTATTCATCCGCAATCTCACTGCTCCAGCTAATGGGGGGTGGGTGGTGCCGTGCAAGCGCTCCACAACTCTACAATCAAAGACACCATGATAAGGATCGCAAATGAAATAACCTGTAATTCTGTTTGAGAGAGCGACGGCGGAGCCGTCGCTCTCTCAAACAGAATTGGGTTTTATTAAATCCACGATCCTAAAGACACCATGATTGGGGGAAATCGTTTTGCTGGCGGTGCTACAACTGGTTCTTCAATATGGACTGTTAGGACTAACATATCTGGGGCTGGGGTTAGGTAAATTGCCTGGTTTACGGATGAATCGCCCGACGATCGCCCTGGTAGGGTCTGCCTTACTTGTGGCGTTGGGTGTCTTGACACTGGACGATGCCTGGAATGCGATCGATCCGGCAACCATCGTCTTTTTGCTCAGCATGATGATTGTCAATGCTCATCTGTCCTACTCCGGGTTTTTTCAACTGGCACTGGTTTCATTATTGCGGTTAACTTCCAGTCCCTTTGGCTTGCTGACTCTGCTTAGCTTTGGCAGTGGCATTTTGTCAGCTTTTTTTCTCAATGACACGCTGGCAATTGTTTGCACTCCCTTAACGCTGACTTTGACCCAAGCCCTCCGACTCAATCCGGTGCCCTATCTACTGGCGATCGCTGCTGCTACCAACATTGGCTCCGTGGCAACCCTCAGCGGCAATCCCCAAAACATTCTCATTGGCTCCTTCTCTCACATCGGCTATCTCAGCTTTGCCCAGGCGCTTGCGCCGGTTGCCCTGATGGGATTGGTCTTACAACTCATCCTGCTGGCGTTGGTTTATCCAGAAGTGCGATCGCTCCAACCTCACCCAGACCTGCCCAAACTGCGTTATCGACTGATCAAACCCCTGTTGACTAAAACGGTCGTAATTACCACAGGGCTATTGCTGGCGTTCGCTCTGGGTGCGCCGCTGGGTGTGTCAGCCCTGACGGCGGCGGCGTTGCTGTTAATCACCCGTCGCGTCAAACCCAACCGCGTCTTGAAAGAGGTGGATTGGAATTTGCTCGTCCTGTTTTCTGGGTTGTTCATTCTCACCACGGCGACGGAAAAAATGGGGTTGCTGACCGTGCTAACGCCGTTTGCCAGTTCATCTCTGGGCTTATTGAGTGTCGTCACCGTGCTATCTAACTTGATTTCCAACGTTCCTGCCGTCCTCCTGCTGCAACCGCTGATCGACCCGACAGACACTCATGCCTGGTTACTCTTAGCCGCAGGCTCAACGCTTGCCGGGAATATGACGATCTTCGGCTCTGTTGCCAACTTAATTGTGGTCGAAGCCGCTGCAAACTTAGGCTATACGCTAACATTTTGGGAACATTTACGATTTGGCTTGCCCTTAACGCTGTTGACGCTTATCCTTGCCTACAGCTTGATTTAAGCTGGGTTGATTGATCGCAATTTTCAATGGCGTGAAGTGTAAGCTGTGGTGTGAAAGCCGCGCGGAGCGAGGCTCTCACACCACACCTGTTATTGATAACTAGGCGCGAAGCGCTATAAAAAATTTATGCTTGTCCGCAAATTAAGCGATTGTGAAGAATTCACTGCCGGGGATGGCACACTGTTGCGTGAAATGCTCCATCCTGACAAACAGGCGATCGCCCTTCGCTATAGCCTTGCCCATGCGATTGTCCCGGTCGGTCAGACCTCCATTGCTCATTCTCTGACCACATCAGAGGTGTATTACATTCTGAGTGGGCAGGGTGAAATGCACATTGACGATGAGACTCAAGTTTTAGAACCTGGCGATACCGTCTACATCCCACCCAATGCCAGACAATTTATCCACAATTGTGGCACTGAACCCTTGATTTTTATTTGCATCGTTGACCCGGCGTGGCGCAAAGAAGATGAAACCATCTATGCCGCACCAAATTCTCCCAGCCATAGCCACTGAAGGGCTGGTTAAAACAGGGGCGCGGGGCTGTGCTCCCGGATGGGGATTCCACCCCGGCACCCCGTCTAATTCACCATTCAATTGCTATGGCAATCCCAAATGGGTTGTGAGAGGCGCACCCCGAAGGGGTGCGCCTCTCACAACCCGCCTATCTCGCGCCACAAAAAATCATGATATTTCTGGGACTACCAAAAGACTACCAAAACTAGAAAAAGTAGGATTACGGCTTTCTTGCAAACGTCACGTGACCAAATTGACGTGGGTGAGTCCGTGAGATTCAAGCAAAACCCTAAAATTCTCGAAATTCCAAATATGGCTCCAGAATTCTCTATTCCTCTCTACGAGCAAGAAAGTCCGGACTCGACCGGGGAGCAAAAAATCAAATGTATTCCACTATACAGAATTCACTTCTTAAGAATTGGTGCAATCTTTATGATTCATCTACTGTTGTAAGACCCTCCTCAGGACAGTTGTTCAAATCTGTTGACATCTGGTTTTCAGGTTGTGTGTTGGCTGCTACTGAGGTAATCCCTACTGATCGAGTAGGGGGCTGATCTCAGACTCAAGGGCTCTTTGAGATTTAATCTTTATTGATCACGATGGTTATTCCTCTGATCTAAATTCTGGAATCATTTCAATTGGTCTAAACCTTCGAGTTGAATTTGTTGCTTAAGGAACGTCCGGTAATGATGTCTAAACTAGCTCTCAAAAAAAGGAGAAGTAGAAACAGGCATACGACTTTAACGGTTAAAGTTGCTGCTGCCCATGTTTCAGACTTCTTTCAAGATCTGCCAAATTCGGTTAGAAACCTCTCTCCTAGTTGGCAAGCCTGCATTCCCCTCGCTTGCTTGATTGTCTTAGCCAGTGGCTTTGCTGCCGTCGCTCAAGACGCACCGACACTTGAAACTGTCGCGTCTAGCGTGGATGGGCTGAAAGTGGGTCTAGATACGCTCTGGGTCATGGTCGCTGCCATGCTGGTGTTCTTCATGAACGCTGGTTTTTGTATGTTAGAAACGGGTTTCTGTCGCCAGAAAAACGCCGTCAACGTGTTGGGCAAAAACCTGATTGTGTTTGCCCTATCTACCATTGCCTACTGGGTCATTGGTTGGGGTCTGATGTTTGGCGATGGCAATCCTTTCTTCGGCACCTCGGGTCTTTTCTTCCTCTCTGGAATGGATAACAGTCCGGCAACGGGCGATGCCTATGAGGGCGTCTACAACGCGATCAGCTGGACAGGTGTGCCTCTCAAGGCTAAGTTCTTCTTCCAGTTAGTATTTGCCGGAACAGCTGCAACCATCGTGTCTGGTGCGGTTGCAGAACGGATTAAATTCGTTGACTTTTTGATTTTCAGTTTGCTGTTGGTCGGCATTGCTTACCCCATTACAGGTCATATGGTTTGGGGTGGCGGTCTGCTGGGTGGTAAACTGTGGGACTTTGCCGGTTCTACCGTGGTTCACGCGGTTGGCGGTTGGGCAGCACTAATGGGGGCTGCGTTCCTCGGTCCACGGATTGGCAAGTATTCGCAAGATGGCACTCCTCAGGCTCTGCCCGGTCACAATATGAGCATTGCCACCTTAGGATGCTTAATCCTCTGGTTGGGTTGGTTTGGGTTTAACCCCGGTTCGACCATGGCGGTAGGCGATGGTTCTCTGATTGCCCATATCGCTCTGACGACCAATACGGCAGCAGCATTCGGTAGCGTTGCCGCGACTATCGTGGCCTGGTTGTACATGGGTAAGCCTGACCTGTCGATGATCATCAACGGTCTTCTGGCAGGTTTGGTGGCGGTTACAGCACCTTGCGCGTTTGTCACAGTGGGTGAGGCTGCGGTGATTGGCGCGATCGGCGGTATTTTGGTTGTCTTTGCCGTTGGCTTCTTCGATAGCTTGCGAATCGATGATCCCGTCGGGGCTATTTCTGTTCACCTGGTCAATGGCACATGGGGAACGATCGCCGTCGGTTTATTTGCCGTTGGTCCGAGTGATCAAGTGGGTGCATTGTATACCGAAGGATTTGGACCCGCCGCAGGCTTGTTCCACGGGGGTGGAGTTAGCCAACTGGGGATTCAAATCGCTGGCACATTGCTGTGTGGTTTGATTACGGTCGTCTTATCTTCGATTTTCTGGATTGTTCTGAAGGCAACTTTGGGCATTCGCGTGACTGCGGAAGAAGAACTCATGGGGTTGGATATTGGCGAACATGGCATGGAGGCGTATGCAGGCTTCGTCAAAGATTCCAGCGGTATGCCAGTGAGTTCAGTGAGCAGTGCCAGCAGTGCTGGAGGAGTGGCTGGAACAACGTTCTAATACTTATCGGTTCTCCTTTAAATAACTAACTCCAAAGTGAATGGTAGAGTTTCTCTAGGTTTTAGAGAAACTCTTTTTTGTGTAGCGTGGTACGGGTTGCTTCAGCACGGCGCTATGGGGCACTCCGTGCCTCACAACCCACTGATCTTGCAACTCATTTAGAATCGTGGATTTAATAAAACCGAAGATTTATGTTTGAACGCGCGGCTCCGCCGCGCGTCCAAACATAAATCTTCCGGGTTTTAATTAATTTGTGATCCTTAGGACGGCTATCGCAATCCTCAATTGCGCGAAGTACGAGGTATTTTGTGGGAGGTGCTATGGCGATCGCCTCATCATTAAAAATTGCTATAAATCTGAGGAAACTTTGCTGAGTTTTATCGCTAAAATCTTTTCAACGTTCTGTTCTGCTCAGCCCCATATTCTAGTTTGCTCTGGTGTCTAACTCTTTCAAACGTGTTCACACCTGGACATTAATCCTTCTAGCCGTTAATGGTGTGCTAGCCAGTGTCATGCTTCTGATTCTCTTCAGAAGTCTGGATTTTGCTCCAGGTTTTCAGGCAAACGCCTCAACCACAAGGGCGATCGCCACTAACGCTACCCCATCTCCACAACCACCTCAGTTGGGTCCCCGTCATCAACTGAGTTACCAGCAATGGGTCGATCTCCTTGCCCAAGAAGCAAAAGTCGCTGCCCAAAATAAACCGCCTCATTTGACAGTTTTGTTAGGCGACTCGTTGAGTCTTTGGTTTCCGCCGGAGTTACTCTCAGTAGAGCGAAATTGGCTAAATCAGGGGGTTTCCGGGGAAACTACAGCGGGTTTATTGCGACGGGTAGATTTACTCGACCCGACCCGACCCGAAACGATTTTTCTCATGATCGGCATCAACGATTTGATTCGGGGTGTGAGCGATGAAACGATTATTGCCAACCAACGAGAAATTATTCGGGCGCTCAAACGCGCTCATCCCCGTGCCCAATTGGTCGTGCAGTCAATTTTGCCCCATGCCGCAGAAGCCTCAACCTGGGAAGGACGCGATCGCCTGCTAGAGATCCCCAATAGTCGAATTCAGCGTCTCAACGATCGCATCAAAATTGTGGCTACGGCTGAAAAGGTCAATTACCTCGATCTTTATCCCCTCTTTGCCAATGCCAAAGGCAATCTCACGCCCTCGTTGACCACCGATGGCTTACACCTCAATGATCAGGGCTACTTAGTTTGGCGCACTGCCCTGGAACTCTATAGCCAGATGGAATTAGATCCAGAGTAGAGGCGTGATGAATTGCATCTCCACGAATTTTATGAAATGTGGCGTGAGTGCCGCGCGGAGCGCGGCACTCACATCACATTTCATCGCCCCAAATCGCGTCTCGACCGCTCCGTCCCTCTGCCTCTCAATCTGATAGGCTGTTTGTATAGTTCTAGCCAGACGGTGTACCCATAAAAAGCAGTATGGACACAAAAGCATTTAAGCGATCGCTCAACCACTCTGATAACTACCATCGCAAAGGGTTCGGGCACGAAACTGAAGTATCGGACATGATGCAGTCTGAATATCAGAGTCATCTGATTCAGCAGATTCGTGAGCAAAACTACACCCTGACGCGGGGTCAAGTGACGATTCGGTTGGCAGAGGCATTTGGCTTTTGTTGGGGGGTGGAACGGGCAGTCGCAATGGCATATGAAACCCGTCAGCATTTTCCCCACGAACGCATCTGGATCACCAACGAAATCATCCACAATCCATCGGTCAATCAACGATTGCTGGAGATGAACGTCCACTTTATTGCCGTGGATGCAGGGGTTAAAGATTTTTCGGTGGTGGAACAGGGTGACGTCGTCATCCTGCCTGCGTTTGGAGCCAGTGTCCAGGAGATGCAATTGCTAAATGACAAAGGGTGCACCATCGTAGATACAACCTGTCCCTGGGTGTCAAAAGTCTGGAATACGGTCGAAAAGCACAAAAAAGTAGAGCATACGTCGATCATCCACGGTAAGTACAACCACGAAGAGACGATCGCGACCAGTTCTTTTGCCGGAACCTATTTGATTGTGCTCAATCTGGCGCAAGCGCAATACGTCTGCGATTACATTCTCAACGGTGGCGATCGCGATGAATTTATGGCGAAATTTAGCAAGGCTCACTCGGTTGGGTTTGATCCCGATCGCGATTTAGAAAGAGTGGGGATTGCTAACCAAACCACGATGCTGAAAGGGGAAACCGAGCAAATCGGCAAGCTGTTTGAGCACACGATGATGAAAAAGTACGGGCCCGATCGCTTAAATCAGCACTTCCTCAGCTTCAATACCATCTGTGATGCCACGCAAGAGCGCCAAGACGCCATGTTGACCCTGGTCGATGAACCTTTAGACCTGATGGTGGTGATCGGCGGCTACAATTCCTCAAATACTACCCATCTTCAAGAAATCGCAGTTGAAAGAGGCATTCCGTCTTATCACATCGACAGTAGCGATCGCATTGGTTCGGGCAATCGCATCGAACACAAACCGTTGAATCAACCGTTAGACGTCAAAGAAAACTGGTTGCCCGATGGTTCGATTGTCGTGGGGATCACTTCTGGGGCTTCAACGCCCGATCGCGTTGTAGAAAGTGTAATTGAGAAAATCTTTGAACTCAAAGGTGCCATGGCGATCGCCTGATCTCAGACATATCTAATCCAGGGAGGTCGCCTGACGGGTATCCTGGCTGTGCCTCAAACCCTATGTCCTTAGGATCATGGATTTAATAAAACCGAAGATTTATTTTTGGAAGCGCGGCTCCGCCGCGCTTCCAAAAATAAACCGAAAGTCTTTTCTGTTTGAGAGAGCGGCGGAGCCGCCGCTCTCTCAAACAGAATTGGGTTTGGTTAGATTCGCCTGGCGTAGGGGCTTAGCATTGGGTAAAAAATCCTTGACTTAGCTCGAAAATCCTTGCCCAAAGGCTAAGCCCTTATAGAATTTAATGACTCCGACACAAAATCTATCAGAATCAGGAAAATTCTGTTGAGAAAAAGTGTACGGGCTAGAAGCAATGTCGTAAGTTGGGTGGCGATCGCCCTACAATTTCGTCACTGTCACATGTCGAACGCTACAGAAACCAGGCTCAGGATAAATTTAGATAGGGCTAATCTAAACCCTAGCCCCAAAGCCTAGACTCAACATTAAGGGATTCAACGTTCCACCAACTCAACCGATATCCAAATTCTGGTTCCGCTCACACCCAAGCCCCAATCCCTCATTCCCAGCTCCTAATTCATGCCCTCGATCGCCCGCAAGAACTTATTCGAAGATATTCCCCGCTTCTTGGTTGCCCAGGCAGGGATTATGTTTGCAGTCAGTCTTGTGACGATCCAAACTGGCATTCTCAGCGGATTTACCCGCTCAACCACAACGCTGATTGACAATTCTCGGGCAGATATTTGGATCTCTGCGAGCGAAATGGTTTATCTAGAGCTAACTCTTCCTATTCCGGCGGGTTTAGTCAATCAGGCTAAGCAAGTGGAAGGGGTAAGACGTGCCGAAGCGTTGAGCATTAAAGGTGCCGTTTTGCGCAGTCCCCAAGGCAAAATTGCTCCGGTTCGCCTGATTGGCTTTGACCCGGCAAGTAAATTGTTTACCCCTGGTCAAATTGTTGAAGGCGATTGGAAAAATCTGAGTCAACCCTACAGTTTCATCCTGGATCGATCGAATTTAGATTCGTTAGACCTCAGCCATCTTAATGAAACTGCCACCATCAGTGCTTTGCCAGCCAAATTGGTTGGGCTAACGCGACGAACCCAATTTATTGCGTCTAGTTCCTATCTATTTACCTCCCTCGTATCCGCCAATGCTTACAGCAATTCGGGGTTAACCTCGACAACCAGTTGCAACTTGGAGTCCGGGCAATTGGTTTGCACCAACGTCTACTCTAAAGTTGACCCGACCGCTGCTGTGGCTGCGCCAGCGCCACTGACTGCCAGCGATGCGATCACCTACGTGTTGATTGAAGCGGAGCCAGGGCAAGATTTGACAGCCCTGAAACAACGGCTGAACTCAGCGTTATCAGGAACGACTGCTCTGACCCAAACAGAAATGGCGAGTCGAACTCGTAATTACTGGATCCGCCGAACCGGCATCGGTTTCATCTTAGGATTGGGCGCTGTGGTTGGGGTTATTGTTGGCATGGTCATCGTCGGACAAATTCTTTATGCTTCGGTGTCAGATCACCTGAAAGAATTTGGCACTCTAAAAGCAATGGGAGCATCCGACTGGGTGCTTTATCGAGTCATTGTGGAACAATCCCTTTGGATGGCGGTCTTAGGATATGTGCCCAGTGTCTTACTGTGCTTGGGTTTGGGAGCTTGGACTCTTGCCACTCAGGGCATCATGATTTTAATTACACCCATCACCGCCGCCGGAATTTTTGGCATCACAATTCTTATGTGTGTCGGCTCCGCTGTGTTTGCGATTCAAAAGGTAACCCGTGTTGATCCAGCAATTGTCTTCAAGGCATGAACCTTAGATAAATATTCCGTGTAGGGTATTACTGAGCTGTTAGCTTGCTTGTGCGTAAACTCAATAATGAAATGTATGGCAATGCCTCAGGGCGTTAATCGGAGGCTCTTATACAAGAACCGTTGTCTATCCAAACGCGAAGCGCTATCAGGTATTTTTTGAGAAATCTGGAGATGAGTCTAACAGTGGTGAAGCTAATGATGGGGTTAAGAATCAAATCACTGAGTTTTGCATAAATCCGGACGACAACAGTGACAAATAAGCTATGTCATCTACCACCTGACAGGGCTAGTCGATTGGATGAAGTCTTGAAGTAAGCTCAGACCTTAAGCTAAGAAAAGCTTCTCAATTGATCATCTCCTCGCACTCTACACTGCTTGTCTTCACTTGTTAATGCTGCCCAAGATGCACACCCTAGTTTATTCAAACGCATGACTGCTCAAATTGATTTGAAAAACAAAGTTACAAAATTCGCAACTCAGGGAAGCGTCGTCCAATTCAAGCCCAGGACGAAGGCGATCGCAGCTCAGGGTGTGGAGATGATCTACCAAGCGGGAAATCAGTCTTTCCATGCTCTCCAAGATATTAATCTAGAGATTAATACCGGAGATGTCCACCTGCTGATGGGTCCCTCTGGGTCTGGAAAAACGACCCTGCTCTCGATCCTGGCTGGAATCTTAACCCCCACCTCTGGTAGTGTTCATCTGCTGGGTAAAGACATTACCAAAATGTCTCGTAGCCAACTATCCAAGTTTCGGTTGCATAACATCGGCTTTATCTTCCAGGGATTCAACCTTTTTCCTGCCCTGACGGCAATGGAAAATATCGCCTTAGGTCTGACTGTAAAAGGAGTAGGTGAACGCGCGGCTCGCTTAGAAGCGATGCAGCTGTTAGATCAAGTCGGTCTAGCCGACCGGGCTAAGAATTTACCCAAAGAATTATCGGGTGGACAAAAACAACGGGTGGCGATCGCTCGCGCTTTAGCCGGACAGCCTCCCCTGATCATGGCAGATGAGCCAACCGCAGCCCTAGACTCTCAAAGTGGTCACGCTGTGATTGATCTACTCCGCAAATTAGCCAAAGAAAACGGACACACCGTCCTGATGGTGACACACGATCCCCGCATTATTGACGTTGCCGATCGCGTCACCTACCTGGAAGATGGCATGTTAGTCAAAAATTAGTAGACTCAATCAAAAATTTTGCAACGGGGGCAGGGGTTTCACCCCTGCGTGGGGGCACCGCCCCCACCGTCCACACTGTAAAACTTAGTCGTTGCAACACTAGGGGGTAGAAGTTGGAAAGTAGGGATCAGGATGATTCATGATTCACCACCCCTGGAAAAATAGAACCGTTAACCGTAGAGACGCGATACATCGCGTCTCTACAGTGTTTTAAACACCCATTGCTTCAATTTGCCGGACTACGGTCAATGCCGAATAGCTGACCCCTGCGGTGCCTTCACCGGGATGGGTAGAGTCACCGACGAGCCAGAGCTGTTGGATGGGGGTGCGATTGGCAAAGCCAAAGGGTCCAAAGGTCGAGACTCGTTGACCAATCCCGCCGACAACCCCTTGAGCGCGAGCTGTAAACCGAGCAAAGCTTCTGGGTGTGGCAGCTTCTTGATATAGCAAGGTGCCTGGCGTGAGGTGAAAGAATTGGGCTAGACGGGCGATCGCCTGCTGAGTATAGGTTGCTTTTAGGGCTTCATAATCGGAACAGTGCCACCAAATCGCGGGATCCGTAAAGGATGAGGCAATAATAGTGGCTTGTCCGGCGGGTGCCCGACCGTCTCCAGGATGGCTGACCGAGACAAATAGCGAATTGTTCTCGGCGATCGCCCCTTCGTAATCGTAAAGAAATTGCAGGTGGGGTGGGCAGTGGGGTGGAATTGCAGCCTGATCAACGCCTAGATACACCACAAATGCGCCAGATGAGGGGGGCAATTTATCAACCCGTCGTCGGTAGCCTGAGGGAGTTTGCTCTGCCAGTAAGTCTACTAAATTTTGCACAGTGACATTGGCAACCACCTGATCGGCTGGCTCAATCCAGCTTTTTCCAGTTCTCAGGTCTTGGATTTCAACGCCCGTGACTGCCCCGGCATGGGTGTGAATTCGGGTTGCTGTATGACGCATCATTAGTTTGCCGTGGTCTCGTTCCAGTGCCGCAACCAGGCGATCGCTTAAAACTTGCATACTGCCATGCAGGTGATATAACCCTTGAGGGGTTTGAGATACCCCTAATGCGGTTGCTGCATAAAGCAGGGCGGTTTCTTCGGCATCAACCTGAGAATATAGCTTCAGTTGTAGGTCTAAAAAGGTTTTCAACCGTAGATCTTCACCCAATCCATAAGCGCGCAATACCTGACCCACTGTGGCGAAGGTATAGGGCAACGTCAGCAACGTATTAGGTCGAACTGCCTGAGTTAATTGCCAAACATCCCACAAATTACGGGGTGGCAAAATGGGATCTCGTGATTGAAATTGCCAACTGGCTTGAAATAGCGAATTTAGAAGTTGCCAGAAAGGCTCGCTACCCGGAAACTGGCGTTGTCGTTCGTGTTGCCAGCGTTGGCGATCGCGCCAGACACTAATGGGTTCAGATTCACCAGGTAAATAAACGGCACACGCGGGATCGCACGGTGTTGCCGCTGGCAGATCGATTTCAAGCTCTGAAAAAATTCGGTGATGAATTCCACCTGGCTCTAAGCCAGCCACTTGTGTGGCACCCACATCAAACGTAAACCCCTGTCGCTTAAATGTAGACGCGCATCCTCCGGGAACCAGTGCCTGATCAATGACTAAAACCGAGTACCCACGACGCGCCAACAATGCTGCGGTGGTGAGTCCACCGATACCTGCACCGATCACCACAACCCGGTTCGTTCGCCGCTGTCCCATGCGCATTCTCAATCTAGATTTTTACATTTCTTAATATTCATTATCATAAACGGTGCTGTGGATTTGGGCTATGAAATTGGGTGTGGGTGCCTCGCTCTGCGAGGCACCCACACCCAATTTCATAGCTGGATTCAGCAATCATCTTAGTTCCAACGGATGACTGTTGCTGATTCTATTGGTGATCTTATTGCTGTCGGGTAGAATATTGACGGACTTTCCAGCCAGTGTAACTGAGCAAAACCGTTGCGCCGATCGCATAGCCTGCACCACTGGGAATTCCAGAGAAAGCGAGCGCCAGGCTGCCTGCCCAAAGGGTCAGCGAATAAATAAACAACACGGCAAATCGATGGGATAACCCTGCTTGAAGCAGACGATGGTGCAGATGTCGTTTATCGGCAATGAAAGGAGATTTGCCATTCCGCAAGCGATCGAGAATGACGGCAGACATATCTAAAATCGGGACTGCCAAAATCAAGTAAGGCAACAGCACGGCTACCGTGGTGACACTCTTGACCAAGCCAACCACGCCCACACCTGCCAGGGTAAAGCCAATAAAATAGGCTCCTCCATCCCCCATAAAGATCTGAGCGGGATTGAAATTGTAACGCAGAAAGCAAAGGGTTCCCCCTGCTAGAGCCGCAGCAATCAGGGCAGCGGCGGGCTGGTTCATAAACAAGCAGACGATCAACATGATCACGGCTGCAATTCCGGAGACACCGGCAGCAAGACCGTCTAAGCCGTCAATCCAGTTAATGGCATTCGCCATGCCCACTAACCAGATGACTGTGATCGGCAGGCTCAGCCAGGCAGGTAAAGAGACCAAGCCCATAGTTGGAACGGTCAAAAAGTCGATATGAACCCCTGCATTCCAGGCGAACCCTGCCACCGTCGCTTGCAATAGCAACCGAACCAGCGGCGACAGGTTGAAAACATCGTCGGCTAGCCCGATGAGGAAGAAGGCAAGACCTCCGACCGTGACGCCCCAAATTTCGTATTCTTTATCGTGCGGTAAGATGCCAAACCCGCCTAAGCCCCAAACTGTGAGGAGTGCCACTAAGGTGCCGAGAAAGATGGAAACACCTCCCAGGCGTACCATCGGACGCTTATGCAATTTACGACCTCCAGGTGGATCGTAAAGGCGACTCTTTAAGCCAATTTGTTTAACAATTGGCGTACTCACGAAGACGACGGCAGCAGATACTATAAAGGCAGCCAAATGATATGGGTGGACTTGCATTTTGGCGTCAATAACAGTTGGTCAAATGAGAACGTCAGGCAGAGTCTACATGAACTTTTGCCCTGATAGCTAGAGTTGTAAGGGAATTTCTGATGAACCACCCCGCCTAGCAACTCTTTCAGCACAGATCAATAAAGCTCAGGACAAAGTGCCTTCATCATTAAAGATTAGTGTATCTCTAGTAATTTATACCTGATTTTGTGAATTGCGTTGCAGTTTTATTGATAGATGATAGTGGAGTTTGAGATCTCCTGAGGTGATTGAATCGGTGGGTCTTAAGATTTAGAGGTCAGCTCATTTCTCAGGAAGTGCTTCAATTGTGGTGTTAATGGTTTGGAAAGGCACGCTCCGCGCGCCTTTCCAAACCATTAACACCAGATCGAGAGCATCACCATTTCTTATGGGTATGCCTCATTGCAACACTTGATATCGTCGGATCTCAGGTGGCTCAGCCAAGAATTCTCCACTTTCTAGCAGAGCTTCCTGGACATGGTCTGAATCTAAATGAGCTTCCATCTCCGCTTCGCTGCGCCAGACTTCCAGAACAACAAACTCAGTGGCGATCGCCGCACTCTGACACAACTCATATCGCATACACCCAGCTTCCTGGCGAGTCGGTTCAATCAGCTCTTGGAGTAACGCTTTGACCCGATCTTCATATCCAGCTTTTGCCACGATGCGGGCAACAACATAAAGGGGGGCGTCTGCCATATTCAAAACCTGACATCATTCAAATCGGATTGCTATATGATGAATTTGCTAAATTAAACCCAATGTATTTTGTGGGCTAGAGTTTTGCCGATGGCAAACTCCCAGTTTCCAAGATAAACGGGTTATGGCTTAATGTAACGCTTGAGCGTTGGTGGATGAGGTTATGGGAATGAAACGGGTTTGGTATCTACTCCTTGCCCTGATGGGTGCTTTGACATGGTTGGGTGGGTCGGCTCTGCTGCATCCCTCTTCAGCACTGGCTCCTGCCTTAGAACCCCCCGACTCAAAAACGTCTCAACTGCCTGATTTTCAGTCGGTAGATGACATGTATCGGCTGCGCGATCGCCTGCGAACCCAACTAAAAAATTCTGCTGCCTCATCAGAGGTAATGGGTACGCTGCAAGCAGTTGAAATCCGCATTCAGATTGAAGAAACAGCTCAAGACTTATGGGAGCGAGCATCTCGGGCAGCGACCCAAGCTGAGCGACTGGGACGATCGACTCCAGATGCTTCTGTCGAATCCCTCAAAAATATCTATGACCTGTGGTACGAAGCGGTCAATTCCTTAGAAGAGATATCTGAATTATCGTTAGTTTCACCCGATGTGCCTGTCAGGTTAGAGGAGTATCGCGACCAGTTAAAAACTGCCACCCACGCTTATGAAACGGCGCAGTCTGACTTTTTGAAAGACATTGCCCAGCAAACAGGGCTGCCCCTGGAATCAGTTCACATCACGGTCTGTCATATTGAGGGCGAATGTCGGCGCTTGAATGGAGATATTTTACCGGCTAGCCCTGCCAGCTTGATTAAAGTGCCCGTTGCGATCGCGTTAATGGAGAAGCTGACGACCGAAAACATTAGTCTAGATACCAAGATTTTTGTCAGCAATGGCAACTATACCGAAGATGCCTCCGATATTTGGGTAGGAACGGAGTATCCCTTGCGCCAGTTGTTGATGCGAATGATCAACCAGAGTAGCAACATTGCCACCAACCAGCTGATCGATTATCTGGGACGGGATTATATTAACCAGGTGATGCGCGATCGCGGCTATAGCAGTACGTTTGTCGATTACAAGTTGGTAGGGGAATACACGTACCCAGACGATGCCGGTTCGATGCCCAACACAATGGACACAAACGATTTGACCGAGATGATGCGGCAAATTTTCCGTCTTGCTCATCCTGGCGACGACGTTTTAATCGATGCCCTGACCAGCCAACAGGATACGGTCTTGGGCTACGACGGCTTACGCGGCACCAATGCGATTTGGATGGGTGAAAAAACGGGGCAAAACTCAAAAGCGTTGGGTACGACCTTTGCCTTTCAGCTGAAAGGAGAACTCTATATTGCCAGCATTGTGTTGGATTACACTGCCGATGAGTATGCGATGCGCCAATCTGTCAAAGGCATTGCTCAATATTTGATGGAAAAGGGCGGGTTTTAGAGAGCCTATCGCAATGCTCAATTCCATAAAATACAAGTTTTTGAGAGAGAGCCGCGCGGAGCGCGGCTCTCTCTCAAAAACCGTAGTCTATCCAGACGCGAAGCGCATATGTGTATTTACCAGTGTCCACCTGCGTCACCACTGTTACTGCTACCGCCGATGTCTCCATAGCCGCAATCTCCGGTACTCCCATCTCCATAGCTACCTTCACCATCACCGCCGACCAGCTTGGAATTTTGCAAAATCATCCGAAAATTGTCTTCCGATACTCCTGCAAAGGTTTTTCCCCAACCCGGCGCAATGTATCTGGACAGTATGAAAACCCCAGAGACAGCGATCGCAATCAACAAGATTTTGCCACCATTGGGAAGATCCGGATGGGAATGGAGGCTTTTGATCAGGGCAGTGGTGCCGGATAGCATTCCCTGATCAAACTTCGCTTGTTTGAACTGGGGCAAGATCTGTTGGTTTAAAATCCAACTCAGACGCTGATCGGGTAACAGGACGGCAGAACGAATTCCTGTATGAATCTCAACGGCGCGATCGCTCTGCACTACCAAAAGTAAGACCCCGATTTCCTTGGCGTGATCATCGACTGCCCAGCGATCGAATAATTCCAGGGCAACCTGATGCGCAGTCTGATCCATCGGGATGTCGGGTAGGGTCACGATGACAATTTTGCTCCCGGTTTCGCGATAGAGCTGAGCAATCTCCTGATTTAGCGTCGTCTTGGTAGACAAACTCAGCATATCGGCTTCATCCAACACCCACCCGTCCAGGGTTGGTTGTGGATTGAGCAATGTTTCCAGCGATAAACCCCAACTCCATGTGGGGGGTAAAACCAGCCACAAAATCAACGTCAGCCCCAACACCAGTCGTTTCAACATGGGGGTTCCCCTATGCCGTAGTGTTTTTCCCAATAGTGAACTTCAGGGCTATCGTGTCGGATTCCTAAGTCAGACCAACCCAGCTTTTGATAAAACCGAACTGCGGCTGTGTTCGTTGGGCTGGCACTCAAACGAGCTGTGGTATACCCCAATTGCTGAAAAAACGCTGCTGCGTAGGCATCTAACTGGTGACCCCATCCCTGCCCCCGGTAAGCAGGCACCAGATAAAACAAATTGACGTAGCCCACCGCGGCATCATAGCGCCATCGACCGAGTTCGATTTGCCCAATAATGGTGTCTTCATGCCAGACGTGGACGCAGCTATTGGGCAGTTCAGCCATGCGTTTTCGTAGCCAGCGAAAATAGCCCGGTATACCCCCCTCACTGGTTTGAAAACGATCGGCAGAGCCAAAGCTACAGACATAGGAATCTTGCCGAAATTGAACGCAAAGGTCGGCATTTCGGTCGAGATCGATCGGTTTAAACTCTAGTGTTGGATGCGTCAATCTTAGACTCGGATTCAGCAATGTCAGGACGTTTGATTTGCCTGACGTTCTCTTAGTTTTAAAAGAATATCTGTGTGAATGTCATGAGTGATCGGATAAAAGTACGCCAGTGCTAAGGCAACAAATAATGCCAGGGTGGGTAGGGGTCCCATTTCTAAGCGAATGGCTAGCAGGGCTGCGTCTGGTTGAGTCGGTGCGGCTTGATCGGCGGTTGATGAAATAAAACCTGCCCAGTCTAAGCCTTTCCCTACGAGGAAAAGGGCGATCGCCAATCCTACTTTTTGCATCTGCACCATAAAGCCATAAAACAAACCTTCTCGCCGCTGTCCATGGTGCAACTCATCCAGATCAATCACATCGGGCAGCATCGACCAGGGCACAAGATATACCGTAGACAAGCCGATCCCGATTCCCACACCGCAGAGATACATCCAGGCAAGTTGGTTCGGTTGGACAAAAAATAATCCAGTCTGACTCAAGATCAAGACGGGAATGCCCAGAAAAAACACGGCTTTTTTGCCCAGTCGCCGCGCTACGCAACCCCAGATAAACATCATGCCAAAGGTGGTTGCCTGCACCGCGATCGCCATCTGCGTCACATGGGTTTCTGACAGACCCATCCAATTCACAACGTAGTAGGGCAATACCGCCGCCGACACCTGCACCGATACCCAGGCAAACACATAGGCTCCGGTGACCAATTGAAAGGCTCGATTACTAAATACACTACGAATTTGTGCCCCAAACGATACCTGGGATGTCGTAGATGAGGCGGATGTAAGCGTAGCGAAATGACTCCGAGTTCCCCAGACGCATAGAACGATGGTGATCACCGCCAGCAATGAACAAAAGCTACCCAATATCAAATATTTCAGTTGCGCATCTTCAACGATCGAAAAGATCACTTGTGCCACGATCAACGAAGCAATTCCGGCGGCGACGGAAAATGCCATTTGAATGCTGATCAGGCTGGTGCGATCGTTGTAATCCTGCGTCATCTCAGGTGCCAGGGCTGAGTACGGCAGGATGACGGCAGTGTATGCCGTGTCAAATAACAGGGCAATAATGACGTAGTACCAAAACAACAGCCCCTGACGTGACCCCCCATCTAACCCAAATGAGGGCACAATCCATTGCAAAAAGAAGAAGATCGCAAAGGGAATGATACCCAACAGCATCCAGGGATGACGTTTTCCCCAACGAGACTGAGTGCGATCGCTCAACCAACCAATGAGTGGATCATTGATCGCATCCCAGATGCGACCGATCAACAAAATCGTTCCGGCTAGACCGGCATTAAGTCCGGCGACGTTGGTAAGAAAAAACAGAAGAAAAAAGACGCGGATGTTTGTCACTGACGAACTGGCAATTTCACCCACGCCATAGGCAAGTTTAGTTCGCAGTTTCAGGCGTGGCGCAGGTGCTACAGCAGGATTTGGGGGCAGAGCAGACGTCATAACGATATCGGGAGAATCAGCTATACCCAGAATCTCACAGAATCCTGAGTAGATCTGTTTGGGTTAGTCCTCAACCGAATTAAAAACGATCTCGAAACCTGTGTACTGCCCGCTACGCGGGCAGTACACAGGTTTCGAGATTTCATGGTGTGACTCCCACCATCACCTTTGGGATAAGGATCAGAAGATTACTCAACCTTTTGCAGGGGGGTGAGTTTGGGGTCAACGATCTTTTGCCCCACACTGGGAAATTTGATCGCAAGGCAAATTTTGTTGCCCGCTCCAAAAATGTGGGTCACTTGTCCTGCACCAAAGGCTTTGTGCATAATGCGATCGCCCACAGTCCAATCATTCTCATGGGTATTGGGCAATTTAGAAGCCGTCTGCTGTTTAATCTCCCGGATGGGGGTGCCCATGCGTTTGGGAATAGCCGCCGCCACGTTGCTGAGTAAGAGTTCTTTGGGTAACTCTGCCAAAAATAAGGAAGGGCTGGCAGGCTCCCGCGATCCATAGAGGCGACGTTCCCGCGCATAGGTCATAAACAGCCGCTCTTGGGCACGGGTAATGCCGACATAACACAGGCGGCGTTCTTCTTCCAGAGCTTTGGGGTCTTCCATGGAGCGGAAGTTGGGAAACAAACCCTGCTCTATACCCACCAGAAACACAACCGGAAATTCTAACCCTTTCGAAGAGTGCAACGTCATCAACGAGACTTTTTGTTGTCCTTCTTGCAAGTTATCGAGGTCAGAAGCCAGCGAGGCACTTGCCAAAAACATGGGCAGGTTGGCTTCTTCGTTGTCTTCTTCAAATTGCAACACGGCATTATAAAGCTCTTTGACGTTGCCCAGGCGATCGTCCGCTTCATCGGTGCCCTGTAACTTCAGATCCTGGACATAACCCGAATCATCCAGGACACCCTGGACGATTTGTGTGGCAGGTAGGGTATCAATTTCCTGTCGCCATTTTTGAATGATTTGCGTAAAGCCCATCACAGCTTTAGCCGATCGCCCTGCCAGCGTTTGCACAGACGTTTCATCAGAAAGAATTTGCCACAGCGAGGTATTTAACTCTTGAGCTGCTTTTTTAAGACGGTCGATTGTGGTTTTGCCAATGCCCCGTCGTGGGGTGTTGATCACCCGCTCGATACTGACCGAGTCATCTGGATTGGCGATCGCCCTTAAATAGCCCAACACATCTTTAATTTCTCGGCGATCGTAGAATCGTAGACCCCCCACGACATTGTAAGGAACCCCATAATTCACCAAAACATCTTCAAATGCCCGCGACTGGGCATTGGTGCGATAGAGAATGGCAAAGTCGCCCCAATCTAATTCCGGATTGTTGAGTTGCAGTTGGCGAATTTGGTTGACAACAAACTGCGCTTCAGCCGTCTCATCATCTGCCCGATAGATAAAAATTGATTCCCCAGCCCCTCGGGTTGGGCGCAACACTTTATCGATCCGTTCGGTGTTGTTTTCAATTAGATAATTGGCAACTTCCAGAATATTTTCGGTCGAACGATAGTTTTCCTCTAACTTCACCATCGTCCGCGTATCATCATCGGGCAACTCATCCCCAAAATCTTGTTGGAAGCCCATCAAAATTGTAAAATCGGCGGCGCGGAACGAATAAATTGACTGGTCAGCATCGCCTACGACAAAGACCGATCGATAAGTCCAATCGCCAAATTGGCGAGAGTCTGCCCCATTGGTGACGAGTAAGCGGATGAAATCATATTGGGTGCGATTGGTGTCTTGATATTCGTCTACTAAAATGTGTCGAAATCGTTTATGCCAGTACGCTAAAACTTGCTCATTCTGACGAAACAATTGCACAGGAATCAAGATCAAGTCATCAAAATCGAGCGCATTGTTAGCCGAGAGCTGTTTCTGATATTCAGAGTAAACGCTGGCGATCGTTCGTCCGCGAAAATTGGGTTGATCTCGCTCAAAGGCTTCCGGAGATAGACCCTGATTTTTGGCATTGCTGATGGCGTAGCGCACCGAACGCGGATCAAACTTTTTGTCGTCAAGTTGGAGTTGGTTGACGACAATATCTTTGATCAGACTTTGCACATCCGATTCGTCAAAAATAGAAAAGTTGCGATTCCACTGTTGCCCCTGCGCACTCTGATATTTCTCAATGTCAAATCGCAAAATACGCGCACACAACGCATGGAATGTGCCAATCCACAGTTCTTTGGTAATGTTTTTGTAAACGTACGATCGCAACCGGGTTTGCTCGATTGCCGCCAACGCATCCAGTGGTTTACCATACTTAGCCTGCGCCTCTTGTTCGGCAAAGAGTTTTTCGATCCGCTCTTTCATTTCTCGTGCCGCTTTGTTGGTAAACGTCACTGCCAAGATATTTTCTGGATCGACTCGATGGGTCAACACCAGATTGGCAATTCGATACGTGAGCGCTCGCGTTTTGCCTGACCCAGCTCCTGCGACAACCAATAACGGTCCGCAGAAATGTTCAACTGCACGACGCTGAGACGGATTCAGATGAGCGAGAAAATCAACGGTTTGAGTCATTGCCAAAGAGATTGAGCATCATGGATCATTTCTAGTCCAAGCGTACCGTATTTATCTCTGCTTCGACCGTTCACCCCTGCGTAGAACCTATCTCCGTATCTCAGTAGGTCAGCTCTGTAATTACACAGAGCCAATCGTTAGAAAGCCACATTTTCGTCACAATTTCAAAGCCGGCAACCCGCCCAGCAAAAGCGTTTAACCCTGGTTTTAGTAAGGACTTGAGGCGATCGCCAGATCTTGACATAGGTATTGAGTATCCAGATGAAACAGACCTGGAGCCGAGAAAGAGCAAAAATGTATTCGTAGATACTGATCTTTCTGCCCGAAAGGTCACTGAGTCATAAAGGTGTCATTTCTCCTGATGGCAAATCTGGGGTTCAACCTGAGAATGAAATGACTGTAGTTCATCTTTATTTCTTTTCGCGCTGCGTATTTGGGTCAGATTTGTAACGCGTTGACAGCGGCTTTACAAATTTGATAGCGGCGCTAAGGAAACCTTGAGAAGCTGCTGTTTTCGTACCTTACCGGATTTCAGGGGCGTTGTGAATTGGGACAGCAATTGAGAAAATCTAACCTTCTCAAGCCTCCCAATTCACAACATTTTTTCATCAGGAAATGCTATGTCTTGCACGGGTCTGTAAAAGAACCCTGTACAGATTGATGAGATCTGAGTCTACAAAAACTCCGTTAGAGCCGATTACATGAGATGTGCATCTCTCCCATGTATATTCAATCGAGCCGAGTAACGGGTTAGACGTTATTTAAAGAAATTGATCCTGCTCTATAGCGGTGTGCAAGTTCGTTAAGTACAGAAACGGTGTTGTGGGGCGCGGAGCGCCCCACAACACCGTACTGAATCAACCTGCACAGCGCTATAGAGAGTGTTGATGAATTCGAAAGTTTACACAGCGAGCTTTCAAATCAACACCATCCAAATGGAAACCAACCCAAAAAATTTGAGGGAATTTTTGATATGCCAGTTTCTGTTCTAAATACTCGCTTGCACCGTTCTTCTGAGCTTTATGTGTCCCCGGTACAGCCTCGTAAGACGGGGATGCTGCAAGTATTTTGGCAATGGCTAACGCAAAAAAGTAAAAGTAGTCAACGTCTGCATACTCGTCAATCAGCACAACCCAGCAACGATCAATTGTGGTACAAGCGTGGTTTGCGGGCGTTAGCAAAACGCGATTATGCCAAAGCGATCGCCTATTTCAATCGGGTTCTGCTAATCTCGCCCAACCAACCCGAAATTTGGCACAGTCGGGGTGATGCTCTAGCCGCTCTTTCCGATTATGCCGGGGCATTGATCAGTTTCGATCGGGCACTCGAATTGCAGCCTGATCGGTACGATACATTGGCGTATCGTTCCAGTATTTTGATGAAAATGGGTCGAGAAACAGAAGCGATCGCCAGCTTATGGTTTTGATCTGGCTTTGTGATCCCAATACTCCACGTTTGAGCCAAAACTTTTTAGCCAAATATATCGAGTTGCTCTTCCATCGATTCATCGTCAGACTCGCGCCTGCTTTTGCCATTCTTCTCAGAAACCGCATGGGGATTACTCTTCCTCAGCCCAACCGCAATTCGAGAGTGCTTTTCGATCTGAGCCATCACCTGCTTTGCCCGTTTGATCACAGAGTTGGGCAAACCTGCCAGTCGTCCGGCTTCAATGCCATAGGAGCGATCGGCACCCCCGGGACGCACCTGATGTAAAAATATAATTTGGTCGGGCAGTTCTTTAACCGTTACTTGATAGTTGGCAACATTAGGCAAAATCGATGCCAACTCATTCAGTTCGTGATAATGGGTGGCAAAGATGGTACGAGCGCGGATCTCTGTTGCCAGGTGCTCTGCGACTGCCCAGGCAATTGAAAGACCGTCAAACGTAGCGGTTCCACGACCAATCTCATCTAACAACACCAACGATCGGGCAGTGGCATGATTGAGAATATTGGCAGTTTCGTTCATTTCTACCATAAAGGTCGATTGTCCGGTTGCCAGATCATCCACTGCCCCAACACGGGTAAAAATGCGATCGCAGATTCCCAACACCGCTGAGCTTGCCGGGACAAAGCTACCCACCTGTGCCATTAGCTGAATCAAGCCAACCTGCCGCAAATAACAGCTTTTGCCACTGGCATTGGGACCTGTCAGAATAATCAGATCAGGGTGCAGGGTGCTGGAGCGGTTTGCGGCTTCATTCCCCATTTCTGTGGAGTTGGGCACGAAAAACCCAGCCGGAAGCGATTGTTCGACCACGGGATGCCGACCATTGTCGATCAGAATCTCGCGGCTCTCAACCATGTCTGGGCAGCAATAACCCTGGTATACCGCGATTTCGGCTAGAGAACAGAGAACATCTACAGCCGCGATCGCCTGGGCAATATCGCGGATCGGTTCAGCTTCCTGGCTGACCTCTTGCCGCAGGTTGTTGAAGATGTCATATTCCAGTTGGTTTAAATCATCGCGGGCATTGAAAATACGAGTTTCCCGATCTTTGAGTTCTAAGGTGATGTAGCGTTCTTCGTTCGTCAGCGTTTGCTTCCGAATGTAGTCGTCGGGTGCTTGCTCTGCCTTGGCGCGAGAAATGCTGATGTAATAACCAAAGGCTTTGTTAAACCCAACTTTGAGGGTAGAGATGCCTGTGCGATCGCGTTCGATGGCTTCGAGTTGAGCAATCCACTGCTGATCGGCTTCGACTTGCAGACGTAAGCTGTCGAGTTGGGTATTGATGCCTCTGCGGATCAAATTTCCTTCGGTTAAATACAGCGGCGGATGATCCACCAGATGGGCTTTTAAATGCCGTCCCAGTTGCTCTAGCTGCGGGGGAACGGTCTGGAGTTTGCGCAAATAGGGCGATCGCCGTCCTGCCACCAGACTGGCTAAATTGGGCAATTTTTCTAACGATTCTGCCAGTGCCACTAAATCTCGCGCATTGGCAGTTCCCGACCCTGCCCGTCCCGTCAGGCGCTCTAAATCGTAGATCTGCTTCAGCATCTGTTGCAACGTCTGCCGTAGCGACCCATCGTCTACTAATTCTTGAATCGTCTCTTGTCGGGCGCGAATTCCTTTAACATCCAACAGCGGCTGCAACAGCCAGCGGCGTAATGCCCGCCCCCCCATTGCCGTCACTGTTCGGTCTAATGCCCAGAGTAAGGAGCCGTGAAACGTATTATCGCGAGCCGTTTGGGTAATTTCCAAATTACGTCGCGTCTGGTGGTCAAGCACCAAATAAGCACTGATATGGTACGTACAGAGCGGCTGCAATAGCACCTGGATGGTTTTTTGGGTATCTTCTAGATATTCCAGTAAACCACCTGCGGCTCTAACAGCTAGTGGTAAATGGTCACAACCCATGCCTTCTAGCGATCGCACACGAAATTGTTGGAGCAATCGTTGCCGTGCTTCGCTATGGGTAAACGGTGTTTGCGATCGCAAGGTATAGCAAAACTGTGTTGGCAAACCATCGGGGATTCCTGTAGGCGCACTTTGTCCCAATCCCTTACCTCGATCCGATCGCATCAATCCACTCAGATCTGGGGCATTGGTGGGTACTAATATTTCCGACGGTTGTAAGCGCATCAGCTCTTGTGTCAGCTGATCCAATTCCTTCGCTTGAGTTGTCAGAAATTCCCCGGTCGAAATATCTGCATACGCCAGCCCCCAATGGTTTCCGGCAATTACAACGGCTGCCAAAAAATTATTCTTACGGGCATTCAACATGCCCTCTTCCAGCACGGTTCCGGGAGTAATCACCCTGGTGACCTCGCGCTGTACCAAGCGCCCCTGCGCATCTGCCGGATCTTCTACCTGATCGCAGATGGCAACCGCAAACCCTTTTTCGACCAGCAACGCACAATAGCGATCGAGCGCATGGTGTGGAATACCAGCCAGGGGAACCCGCCCCACTTCTTTACCGGCATCTTTCGCGGTTAAGACCAGTTCCAGTTCGCGGGCAATTGTGATGGCATCTTGTAAAAACGTCTCAAAAAAATCGCCAACCCGATAGAGCAATAAGGCATGGGGATACTGGTCTTTGAGTTCTACATAATGCCGCATCATGGGGGTTAAGCCGTCACGGTTAACCAGACGATGATCGACATAGCGCACAGCGTGCTTGATCAGCCGTTCGGGCAACTCAGCCATCGGATCGGGATCAGCCCCTGGCTCAGAAGAAGATGCAACAAAATCAGACATGGCGATCGCAAGAACTGTAGACTCTCAACTCTAGCTTAGACAGTCTATGACAAATCTCAAGTCTGGCGTCGGAATCTCAGTTGCCGATTTTGGCGATCGCTCTCAATCGTTTATTAAGGATCACAAGTTGAATATGGTTCTATGCAATCTAGTTAGGACATCGGGGTGGTGGGGGCACCGCCCCCACGCAGGGGTTCCACCCCTGCACCCCGTCCTAACCCTAATGCGTACCGCTATAACCTGTAATTCTTTTTGAGAGAGCGACGGCGGAGCCGTCGCTCTCTCAAAAAGAATTGGGTTTTATTAAATCCACGATCCTTAAAGAGGGCAACAGAATATTTTTAAGGAGTTTTCATTGAGGAGAGTGCGGCTCTGCCACACCCTCCCCGAAAAAAGATGCTAAATCAATCGGGGACGCAACCCATGGTGCCGATAATGGCGGTAGTCTTGCAAAATTTTGGCATGGTCAAAGCATAAGTTGCTGGGAATGTGCCACAGCTCAAAGACACTCAAATTCTCAGCATCATCGCCAGCAGTAGGCTCGCCTGTGGCAGTTGCCAGAAATACAATACTGATCGTGTGTTGACGAGCATCCCGTGCAGGATCGGAATACACCTGAAATTGCTCGATCAGGGTAACGTCCAGGCCAATTTCTTCCTTGGCTTCCCGCTTTGCGGCTGTTTCAACAGATTCACCATAATCAACAAACCCCCCCGGCAATGCCCAACCATAGGGGGGGTGGAGTCGTTCAATCAGAATAATTGGGCAATGAGGACGGTCGATCAACTCAATAATTAGGTCAACCGTGGGAGTTGGGTTTTTATAAGTCACAAGAAATTAAAAATTAAGCCATACATGAAAAGTAACGCATTATGTTGAAGTTTTAAATCACGCTCAGACAGTCGGTGTTAACGAACGCCCCGCAATAATTGCTTAACAGTCTTTAACAATTCTGGTGGATGAAAGGGTTTGGTAATGTAGGCATCCGCTCCTTGTTTCATGCCCCAATACCGATCGAACTCTTCACTTTTGGTTGAACAAATTAAGACTGGAATCCCTTGAGTCTCAGGGCGATTTTTAATCCATCGACACAGTTCATACCCATTCATTTCAGGCATGATCAGGTCTGTGATCACTAAATCTGGAACGTTCGTCTGAATTTGTTCTTTGGCTTCTACACCGTTAATCGCCTCAACCACCTGAATCCCTTGATCTCGCAAAAGATCCGAGAGCATTTGCCGCAATGTTTGGCTGTCATCCACGATCAGGACTGTGCTCATAACTTCATACTTACCCCTGGATGTCTTGGACGTAATGGCAGATACTATCTGTCTCTCAAGAGAATGACACTTACTTAAGGAATTTTAAGATCCCCGGATTTCTTCATCAAATCCGGGGATCTGGACACTCATTCCTGTTCCCATAAGTGCCATCCGTCTCTCAATAGCTGATCCTCTGAGAACGTTTTTGTAAGGAGTCTATTGACGATACCTAGACAGATTTAGACGGTGCCCTTATTCACTTCCTTAGATCGCCTAACTTCCTTAGGATCGCAGATTAATTAACCTGTAAGTCTTGTTGAGAGAGCGGCGGCTCAGCCGCCGCTCTCTCAACAAGACTAGGGTTTTATTCAATCCACGATCCTTAGTGTTCCCACAGGTTTACCCTAAACTTGCTATTCAATTAAGCTTTTCTGAAATCTAAGCTGAAACCCCATTCCATATTCTGTCAAGTTGGTATCAACCCTGACAAGGTTAGATTTAGTTTAGATTTGCACCGAAACCACCTTGGGAAAGCACCCGATCGGTGGCATGATATTGAATTAGAAAAGCTTAATTCTGCCTAGTCAGTGAGTAGCTGTCATGGGTTTCGCAAACCTGTCGATCGCCGAGATTGCTGAGGGTGGTTGTCTTCTTCATAGAAGGCATACCCAAATCTCTGTGAGTAGCTAGGTATTTCCTACAAAACCTCTAAAATTTGTTTGGCTTTGGAGGATGTCAAGGCACTTAGACCAAACTCCTTACTTGAGGATAGGTTTCAATGGGGTCTGACTGTTACAGTTAGCCCGCTTGAAGACTGGCTCAATGTCCTGACAAGTAAATGTCCTAGCTCTCTCAGCCCTGATCCGGATCTAATCCGTCTTCATGATTCAAATTCATATATTGATTCATTTAGGGTCAGATAAGAGCGATCGCCTGCTTAATCGGGTATTTCCCCAGCAGAGTATGCAAATCATTTGCAGCACTGAAATCGAGGAGATTGAGCCTAGCTGTGTTGGAATTCTAATGACTGAGCTACGTTTTTGAGGAGAATCATGTTTAAGAAGTATATTTGGCTTTTTGTGGCGATGCTGGCTTTCACCTTCCAATTATTTACTGGAAGGGCGATCGCTGCCGAACTTGATGCAGCCACTCGCACTGTCCCACTTAATGCCAGCGGAGACACTACCGTCCTTAGCCTACAACAGGTTGCGGAAGGTAAGCGGTTGTTTAACTATGCCTGTGGTCAGTGTCATGTTGGAGGGGTAACCAAAACCGACCCAAACGTGGGGCTAGAGCCTGAAGCACTAGCACTTGCAACGCCCTCTCGCGATAACATCGAAGCCCTGGTCGATTATCTACACAATCCCACTACTTACGACGGCTTAGAATCAATTGCTGAATTGCATCCCAGCACCCAGAGTTCTGACATTTTCCCCAAAATGAGAAATTTGACGGAAGATGACTTGTTTAATATTTCGGGTCACATCCTCCTTCAGCCCAAAGTGATTGGTTCAAAATGGGGAGGCGGTAAGATTTACTTCTCTAGCTAACGCTTTTCTGCTGGCTTCCGCTCACGATTGCGGTCAAAGACCTTGACTCAATCAGAAGAGGCAACTCAAAAGATTGCTGTGCTATGTAAACTCATAGACTCAGGACTTAAGGGAAAAGGGAACAGTTCTACATTTAGAGCGCTACTCTACACCCTTAAATTCTAAGACCCTCGCTTTACGAGCCTGGTAACATATCTCAACATATTGAAGGGGTCAGCTTTCAGAGCGTAACTTTAAAGTCTGAAATCTGGCTCCTTTTTCAAAATCGGTGTGTTTCAAATTTATTACTCATGGTTTGGCAAGGCGCGCTCAGCGCGCCTTGCCAAACCATGAATAACAGATCTAGAACATCACTTTCAGAATCCTAGAACGTCTATAGCTAATGCGACATCAACTCATTGGGTGGATTGCAACATTCTGGTGTGTGGTCAACTCAATCTTCTTTTTTCCAATCTATTCGTCGGCTCATGCTGCACCCATTGATGCGTACGTTCGACGATATTTGCAGGTCAATGAACCTACTGCCCTGGCTTTAGACCATCAGGGCAATACCCAACTATTCACTGCCGTTGACATCTCTCAAGGAAAGCTGCTGTTTGAAGAGAACTGTCTAAATTGCCATGTTGGTGGGTCTACTCTGCCCAATCCCGCAGTTTCCCTCTCCTTAAACGATTTGCAAAATGCAGTGCCACCGCGTGACACGATCGCGGGTCTAGTTGCTTATATTCGACAACCTATGACCTACGACGGCAGCGAAGAAAATTTGTTATGCCGTCAGGTACCAGAGAGTTGGATGGATCAAAAAACAATAAAAAATCTGGCTGCTTTCATCGTGCGGGCTGCTCAAAAAGCACCTGGATGGGGTGGAACAAAATTCTAGACATCTCCTATGATTTGCACCCCGAATCCTTGAGATCTAAGACTTAAGTGCAAGTATTCAAGATAGAATGACTAGTTGAACGACGAATTCAACTTAAATCTCCCGAGGTAACCATGAAATTGATTGCTCGAGTTTCAAGGGGTTTAAGTCTCGCCCTCGTGACAATCGCTGTATTCATCGGCAGTTTTCTGATCACAGTTTCTCCTGCTGCCGCTGAAACCTTTACTGTCAAGATGGGTGCTGACAATGGCATGTTGGCGTTTGAGCCTTCAACCCTGACAATTCATACTGGTGATACGGTTAAGTGGGTTAACAATAAGCTCCCTCCCCACAACATTATGTTCGATGACAAGCAAGTTCCTGGTGCTAGCAAAGAGCTAGCTGACAAGCTGTCTCACGAGCAATTGTTGTTTTCTCCCGGAGAGACTTACGAACTAACGTTCACCACTGCTGGTAGTTACTCATACTATTGTGCTCCTCATAGAGGCGCTGGCATGGTAGGTAAGATTACCGTCGAATAATTGGATCTTTAGTTTGACTGAGGCAATTGAGTTCATTGCTCAGCCTTCTAAATTTTTTAAGACTCATACCAGAGTGACAATTTGACTAAGCTTAAGATTTTTCTGAGCGAGGTTAAATCTGCAAAGGGGTAAGATGTTCTGAAGGTGATTCATGATATTACGTCATGCGTCCAACCATCTGAGTATCTTGCCCCTTAACCCTATTGTTAGGATTCTTAGAGCCTATTCAAAAGTATTTAAAAGCACACTAAAAGCAGAATTTCGTTTTTACGGGTATTTGACCTGATCTAAATTTGATAGTCCTGCTGGGTTACCACATAGGCGATAGCATGCAAGTGAGTTATGCTAGTGGGCTAAATCGAAATTGTATTCTATTGAACGATTGATTTTGTCTGACTATTTAAAGATGAATGGGACAGACTCAGGGGGTTGAGAAGCAAATTTTTATGTGACTTTTAGATCGTCTAAATTTTCAGAAAGTACTGGAAATCGCTGCTTTTCTATCGCCTGGTCTACTCAGCCCAAAGCCCGTGTGAGGTTTTACTGAGAATTTCTGTGGGGAATTGCAAATATGTCTCAGGCAGCTACAAAAGATCGCTCTGGGGTCGAAACTGATACTCAGTTTGATGTTGAGCTTCGTAAGGTCTTTAAAGTTTTTAATGGTGAAACGGCAGTTCGGGGGATTGACCTCAATGTCAGGCAAGGAGAGTTTTTTAGCATTCTGGGGCCCTCTGGATGCGGCAAAACCACAACACTTCGTCTGATTGCTGGTTTTGAAGATCCGACTGCTGGGGAAGTTTTGATTCAGGGGCGATCGATGGTGCATGTGCCAGCCTATCGACGACCTGTGAATACGGTCTTCCAAAGTTATGCCCTGTTTAGCCACATGACGGTGTGGGACAATATTGCCTTTGGTCTGCGGATTAAAAACTGCGGTAAAGCGGAGGTACAAGACCGGGTTAGAGAAGCTCTACGTCTCGTCAAGATGGAATCGTTTGTGCGACGGTTTCCATCGCAACTATCGGGTGGACAGCAGCAACGTGTGGCACTTGCCCGAGCACTGGTTAATCGCCCAACGGTTGTGTTGTTAGACGAACCTTTGGGAGCTTTAGATCTGAAGCTGCGTAAGGAGATGCAAGTTGAACTTTCGAACTTGCACAAACAGTTGGGTGTCACGTTTGTGATGGTGACACATGACCAGGAAGAGGCGCTAAGTTTGTCTGATCAAATTGCCGTGATGAACGAAGGCAAGATTGAGCAGATCGGCACTCCTAGCGAAATTTACGAATCTCCCGCTACTCCCTTTGTGGCTGATTTTATTGGAGACACTAACTTGTTTCAGGGACAGGTGCAGGGACATGATGCCCAAACCTTGAAAATCGTTACTGACAAGGGGTTGAAAATTATTGCGAAGGCTCGTGGAGATGGAAACCATACTCTGTCTCAACAGGTGGTTGTTAGTGTTCGACCAGAGAAGATTCAAGTCAGTTTAGAGAAGCCGAGTACTCCGGTGAACTGTTTTGAAGGACGCCTCAAGCACACGATGTATTTAGGCACCCATGTTCATTACGTTGTGGAATTATTGTCGGGGGATGTGTTGACGATCTTGCAGCCCAGTCGATTAGAGGGTGCACCTGACCCGCAAACGCCGATCCACATTCACTGGTCTGCGACCGATTGTTTGGCGCTCACTGCGTAAACCATAGGCTTTACAATAGTTGGCATCGAATGACACCAACGTAGATGTTTAGGTGTTGGCAATATCGATGTTGGCATCTGATAGTTTTTGTCCCTTATGGCAAGGTTAGGAGAGAGCAATGCCCTCTAAATACTCGCGCAATTCTCGATTGTATGCAGGTTCAATGCTGCATTCTGAGAGTGCGTCATTCCTGATGGGTTCAACCAGAAGGCGGTTTTTGCAGCTATCTACCGCAGCTCTCTCGGGAGCTGTTTTATCCAACTGTGCGCGTAATCTTGCGGATCCGGGGGGGGCTGAAACCAGCTCTGCCAGTAGTGGCTCAACCGCAGATGCAAAAATCTTGCGGCTCTATAGTTGGACAAATTATACAGATGATGAGTTGCTGGCAAGTTTTAAGGCGAAAACGGGAATCGAGGCAATTGTAGATACCTATGATTCCAATGAAACCATGCTGGCAAAGATGCAGGCAGGGGGAGGCAGTGCTTACAGCATTATTTTCCCGTCTGATTACATGGTGACTCAGATGGTTGAGTTAGATATGCTAACGCCACTGGACAAAACTCGCCTTAAAGGGTTGGAAAACTTGTGGGATAAGTGGCAAAGCCCAGTTTACGACCTAGATAATGCGCATAGTGTTCCGGCAACGTGGGGCACGACGGGTATGCTCTACGACCCTAAGCGACTGGGTGCAGAGTTGAAAGGTTGGGATTATTTGTTCGACAAGAAAGGGCAATTGACGCGAAAGGTGACGTTGCTGGATGATGTTCGCGAAGTGATGGGTTCAATTCTTCGCTATCTGGGTTACTCTTACAACACCGAGAATGTGGACGAGATTAAGCAGGCTTACGATCAGCTCGTGAGCTTGAAGCCCACAGTCGCCAACTTTATTACAAATGGTTGGGAAGACCAGCTTGCCAGCGGTGATTTGCAGATTTCTATGGCTTACTCTGCGGATGCGATCGCCCTCATTGCCGATAATCCTAATTTGCAATATGTTGTCCCTGAAACGGGATCGTCGATCTGGACAGATACGATGGTTATTCCTAAATCAGCTCCTAATGTGGATGCGGCTTATGAATGGCTTAACTTTATGCTAGAGCCTGCTAATGCGGCACAGACGGTAGAACGTCTGAAGTTTGCGACACCCAACAAAGCTGCTTTTGAGCAGCTTGCGGATGAACTGAAACAGGATCAGGATTTATTTCCGCCTGACGACGTGGTTGATAAGTGCGAAGGGATCGCTCCTCTTTCCCAGAAGACAACGGAAGAGTTTGATAAATATTGGACTCAGCTGACCAGTGCATAGCGTTTGTTGATTGTTCCTGATCTCACCATTTAGCGGCTTCAGAGCTTATGTCAACGTCTACATCTCAGCCTGCTACACCAGAGTCTCGCTTGCTTCCCAATTGGAAAAGTAGACTCTCTAAGCTGATTGAACCGATTGTTTTGCTGATGCCTTCGGGTGTTTGGCTGCTGCTGTTATTGGTGTTGCCGACGCTCTTGATTTTAGAATTGAGTCTGATTCCGGGCATTCGTCCTGGTCAGCCCGCCGGTGGCTATGGCTTGGGTAACTATACAGAAATTTTCCAGCCTGTTTATTTGCGAGTGATTGGGCGATCGGTTTCCTTTGCGGTGGGAACGACGTTTCTCTGCTTATTGCTGGGGTTTCCAGTGGCATATTGGATTGCACTGATGGCACCCAAACGATGGCAGAGTTTATTGCTCGTCAGCTTTGTCTTGCCCTTATGGACATCATCCTTATTGCGAGCCTATGCCTGGATTACGATTCTGCGCCCTACCGGCATTCTCAATTCTCTGTTGACAACGGTTGGCTTGCCTACCCAAGATTGGCTGAACCGTAGTCCTGCTGTTTTCATTGGTATGAGTTACAGCTTTTTACCCTATATCGTGCTGATCCTATATGCTTCTCTGGAGAAGCTCGATCGACGGTTACTTGAAGCTGCCGCCGATTTAGGGGCGAATCCACGACAAGCTTTCTGGAAAGTTACGGTGCCTCAAACTATGCCAGGGATCGCGGCAGGGTGTCTCTTGGTATTCATCACCACGCTCGGAGACTTTGTTGTGCCAGAGTTGTTGGGTGGGGCGTCTAGCATGACAACCGCCCGATTGATCTATAACCAGTTTTTGGGAGCTACGCGTAACTGGGGTTTGGGGTCTAGTCTCAGTATGATTTTGATCTTGGCGGTTAGTGTTGCGATCGCCTTACTGATCAAATACGGTGACAAAGATGCGGAAGCTGTCTAGATGATGGCTCAAGCCAAATTCAGATAGTACTCCCCTGTTTTTTAGTGTGTCCTTAGTCTATTCAACAGCCGTGAACAGCCTCTCATCTTTCTCTAAGTTGCGTCTATCCTGGCAAGCATTGTTTACTGCCATCATGTTTGCTTTTATGTATCTGCCCATTTTAATTTTGGGCTTTTACAGTTTTAATGCGTCCCGATTTAGCTCGAATTGGGAAGGGTTTAGCCTCAAGTGGTATGACGCGTTGTTTCGCGACGCCAGAATTTTTTCAGCCTTGCAAGATAGCTTAACAGTGGCTATTTGTGCGGTGGCTGTTTCTTCGGTTTTAGGAACGATGATGGCTGTCGGGTTGGCAAAGTATCAGTTTTTGGGGAAAGGGTTATATCGGGGGGTTTCTTATCTACCGTTAATCATTCCAGATATTGCGATCGCAGTGGCTACGCTGGTGTTTTTGGCATCCCTCGCAATTCCCTTAAGCCTATGGACGATCGTGGCATCCCATATGGTTTTTTGCATCTCTTATATTGCTGTTGTTGTGTCTGCTCGGTTGTCAGGCTTAAATCCCCATCTTGAAGAGGCAGCACTTGATTTGGGAGCAACTCCATTTCAGGCATTTATTAAAGTGCTACTGCCTGAATTGATGCCAGCGATCGTTTCGGGGTGTTTGCTGGCATTTGTCTTGAGTATGGACGATTTGCTGATTTCTAGTTTTACGGCGGGTGGCGGAGCCAATACACTGCCGATGGAAATTTTTAGTCGAGTGCGAACGGGGATCAAACCGGACATTAATGCCTTGAGTGTTGTGCTGATTTTGGGGTCTGGTTTATTAGCGTTTTTGGCAGAATATATTCGCTACAGGGGCGATCAAAAGCGCCTGAGTAATTGAGTCTGGGGAATTGAGTCTGGGATTACCTATGCTGACCCATCGGTTTACGGAGGCATTAGTGTATGCCGCAGAATTGCATAGCGAACAGACGCGTAAAGGGTCTGGAATTCCCTATATTTCCCATCTGATGTCGGTATGCAGCCTGTCGTTGGAATACGGGGCGAACGAAGACGAGGCGATCGCGGCTCTATTGCACGATGCGATTGAAGATCAGGGTGGCGTTGTTGTCCGAGAGGTGATCCGGCAAAAGTTTGGAGAAACGGTGACGGCGATCGTCGATGGCTGCACAGATTCTGATGCCACGCCAAAACCTCCGTGGCGAGAGCGAAAACAGATATATATCAGTCACTTGCCAGCAGCGTCGGCTTCCGTTCGCTTAGTGTCTGCCTGTGACAAGTTGCACAATGCCCGCTCGATCTTAAAAGATTATCGGCTGATCGGGGAATCAGTATGGGATCGGTTTAAAGGGGGCAAACAAGGAACCTTGTGGTACTACCGGGCGTTAGTCCAGGCGTTTCGTCAGGTGGAATCAACGGCGTTGATTGAGGAGTTAGATCGGGTGGTTTCAGAAATCGAGAGACTTGCCACGATCTATGAGGCGGAAGTACCGTTAGTCTGAACGACTCTCGATCACGGCAGCAACCAGAGACATCGCAACAACGGGGGCTGTGACCGCTCTTAAAATTCGTTGCCCTAATGAGACTGGTTGATACCCAGCAGCGATCGCCTGATCCATTTCGTCGTCTGTCCAGCCTCCTTCGGGACCCGTAGCGATCAGGAGAGGAGTCGGTGCGATCGGCAGTGGTGGCGATGGCGAATGAAGACTTCCTTGTAACTGGGTCAACAGGTGAGGCGGATTGCCACGAGCTGCACAGAGATAGCAGATGGCGTTGCTCGAATTCCATTGAACCAGTGCCTCAGACCAGGTGAGCGGCTCCAGGATGGTAGGAATCAGTTGTCGTTCAGATTGCTCTGCGGCTTCTTGGGCAATTCGTTGCCAGCGATCGCATTTGGCTGGGCTGGGCTTTAGCAGGGTACGACGGCTGATGACCGGGACAATGGTTGCGACGCCTAATTCTGTAGTTTGTCTGACGATCTCTTCCATGCCGTTGCCTTTGGGCATCGCGACCAACAGGATGATCGAGGTAGCCAGTTCCGTATGGTAGTCAAGGGGCAGGACAACACGGGCTTGATCAGGTGATGCTTCTAATTCGGCTAACCACCAATGACCCTGTCCATCCATGGCAATGAAGCGATCGCCACTACGCAACCGTAACACTCGCCCAAGATAGTGCTGCTGCGGTTCTGTGAGGCGAATCAGATTGTGTGAAAGTTGGTCAAGCGCGATCGCCAACCGTTGCAACTGAGGCACGACTTTAGCCTGATATTTCGATAAGAATTTTAGGCGTTACTGGGTTTGGGTATGAATTTGAATGGGAAACCAAAGGTTTCCCATTCAAATTCATACCAAGATTGAGTAATACCGAATTTTATATAGGATGGTGATGACGAGGATTGCTGCATCTCGCATCCGGGTTCATAGCCATCACCAAAACGCTAGTCATCCGGAAATTGCCAGCAAGCAATGCGTTCAATATTACTGCTGCCACACTGACAAGCTTCTGCCACAGATGCCACCCATTCGCGATCGCACTGACGGCAGTGATGCAAAATATTGTGCAGGTTAGCAGCTGCAATAATCAGCTGCCATTCCTGTCTTTCTTCGGGGGTGAGTTGAGGCGGGATCTCAGACATCACTTAAAATCTATCTGGACAGCAATCTATCTGAACAGTGACGGAGCCATGATTTTGCACGCCCGCAGGGCGTGCAAAATCATGGCTCCGATCGCTGCTTACTCTGCATCTAATGATTCTAGATACGTCTCGATCGCTTTGTTGACCAACTCTGTCATCGGGATGCCTTTACTGCTAGATGCGGCTTTGAGCCGATCAAACACATCCTCCCGCACCCCTAAGCGATGTCGGTTAGAGCCACCCACATGCTGACGTTTAGTCGATTTAGGTTTGTAGGCAGCAGAAAATGCTCGCAGGGCGTCAAATCCAACCCGATGGCAAAAATCTCCAAAACTTTCGTCTGGCTTCTGGTCTTTTTTGAAGTAGACGAACAGAGGTTCTAGGGTTTTCTCCAAATCGGCGATCGCCATATTGTCGAGATAGGGTTCTGCCATTCGAGTTTGATGGGGATCCGCTCCCAACCAAATTTGATAGGCTTTGGGCGATTGCCCGACAAACCCTAACTCAGCCAAATAGGGACGAGCGCAGCCATTGGGGCATCCGGTCATGCGAATGACAAAATGTTCATCCTGCAACCCGACTTTCTTAAGAACAGCGCGAACCCGCTCCAAAATGCTGGGAAGAACGCGCTCTGATTCGGTAATTGCCAGTCCACAGGTAGGCAATGCAGGACATGCCATGGAATAGCGCACCAGCGGATCGATCTCCGTTTCTTTTTTCACTCCCCGCTGATCGAGAATGGCTTGAATGGCTGCCTGATCTGCCGCATCAATCTCGTACAACACGACATTGTGGTTGGGCGTCAACCGCATAGGCAACGCAAACCGTTCGGTAATTTCTTTGAGGGCAGTTTTGAGTTGGAATGCTCCGTCATCTTTAACTCGACCATTTTCGATCGAGATCCCTAAAAATAGCTTGCCATCCCCTTGCTCGTGCCAGCCCAGATAATCCAGGTACTTAAACTCAGGTAGAGGCTTAAACGGCTCAATCGACTTGCCAAAATAGGTTTCGACCGTCTGGCGGAATTTCTCAATGCCCCAGTCATGCAACAAATATTTCATCCGGGCATGACGACGATTGGTGCGATCGCCATAATCCCGTTGAGTAGCAACAATGGCTTTCAGCAGGTCATAAACATCGGCCTTAGCAACATATCCAAGGGGATCAGCAGCCCGCACAAAGGTTTCTTCCTTGTTATGGGTTCGACCTAACCCGCCACCTGCATAGACATTAAAGCCTGCCAACTCACCCTGATCATTGGTCATAACAACCAGACTGACATCCTGAGAAAACAGATCAACAGAATTATCTTCAGGAACCGTCACTGCGCATTTAAACTTGCGCGGCATATAGTAAGTGCCATAGATGGGTTCCTCTTTGTCTGAGAAGACGGTGCCATTACTATTTTGCTGACGTATGGCTTCGATCTCAGGATTAACCTCAGAGGTAATCGATTTTTCTCCATCTAACCAAATTTCATAATAGGCACCCGTCAAGGGCATTAACAAATCAGCAATATTGTTGGCATACTCGCGGGCATAGAGATACTCCGGTCGATTCTGGTACGGCGCAGGGGGAGCCATGACATTGCGGTTCAAATCCCCGCAGGCTCCTAAGGTTGACCCCATTGCTCGGATGATGTTAGACATCACCACTTTCAGATTTTTCTTGAGCACACCGTGTAGCTGAAACCCCTGACGAGTCGTTGTTCTGAGGGTCTGGTTGCCATATTCATCGGCAAGTCGGTCTAAGACCAGATACAACTCTGGCGAAATATAGCCAGCCGGACTGCGCGTCCGCAACATAAACTGAAAGTCTTTCTCCTGACCCTTAACCCGATTGTCACGATTGTCTTGCTGATAAGAGCCGTGAAATTTCAGAATCTGTATCCCATCTTCGCTGAAGTGGGTCGTATCTTGTAATATTTCAGTCGCAACAGGCTCTCTCAAACTGTTGCTACGTTCTTTTATGCCTTCGACTTTCGAAAGCTTGGGCTGAGTAGAAATGGGCGGAGATGTAACCATTAGACGAGTGCGTGAATTGAACAGTAGGTTGCGATCCCCGGTAAGCCGATCGGAATTTGGGGGATGCAATCTCTGATCATATCATCCCATTCCTTAGGCTGTTCAAAGCCAGGTGTTTAGCAAAAGTTTCGAATCTTGAAGAGGGTTCATATGCTTTGTTACAAAAGCCACCATTGGCTTCAGTCTCAGGTCACTCCCCACTCTTCGCTATCCTCCAACTTAGCAGTAATTACCCGGTCATAGCGGACAAAGTGGGGGTTGTGTGGCAAATAGGTTAGTGATTTTTTGAAACGCTCACGCCGTGAGCGTTTCAAAAAATCACTAAGGATCGTGGATT
>NZ_JBSLYH010000047.1:0-57395 GCF_055793305.1 Calyptranema fuscum S582 | reverse complement strand
GCAATCGTCGAGACGGTTAAATCAGGAGGTTGTGTGAGAACCCGCGCTCCGCGCGGGTTCTCACACAACCTCTCTTATTCAATCCCCGATCCTTAAGAAACCTATGATCCTGAGCGCTTTTCTCTTGTACGCTGGAAAACAGATCTTGTTGCATCATCGGATAGGATTGCAGGAGAAATTTTCGTTGGTCTCTGTAAACGCTATCCCAACCCGTAGGATCATGGATTTAATAAACCCGAAGATTTAGTTTTGGAAGCGTGGCGTCGCCACGCTTCCAAAACTAAATCTTCGGGTTTGATCCTTAGCAAGACTAGTAACCCAGATAGTTGAACCCAGTCCATGACCCAGTCCATGCAAAGCAGACACACTCACCGTTGGTCTACGCTTCAACGCTATTCCACCCCGTATCTCTTTCTGTTGCCTGCTTTGTTGGTGCTGAGCCTGACGGTTTTCTATCCAGCCCTGCAAGCTTTTTTCTTAAGTTTTACTCGTTACGAATTTGACCTGACCCAACCGCCCGAGTGGATTTGGTTTGAAAACTTTGAAACCCTGGTCAAAGATAAAGTCTTCTGGAAAACGTTCCGCAATACGTTGGTGTATCTAATCGGTGTCGTGCCCATTTTGGTAACGGCACCGCTGGTGTTGGCAATTTTAGTCAATCGTGCCCTACCCGGAATTCGCTGGTTTCGGGCAGCCTACTATACTCCCGTCATTGTGTCGATGGTGGTCGCCGGGATCGCATGGCGCTGGCTCTATGCCGAAACAGGGTTACTCAACCAGATTTTGCAAGGGCTACACCTGTCTAAAGAGGGAATTCCCTGGCTGACCAGTCCCCGGTGGGCACTCTTCAGTGTCATGGCAGTGACCATATGGAAGGGGTTGGGGTACTACATGGTGATTTATCTGGCGGGGTTGCAGTCCATTCCAGCAGATTTGTATGAAGCAGCGGCAATCGATGGCTCCGATGGCTGGCAAAAGCACTGGGATATTACGGTGCCTTTAATGAAGCCTTATCTATTTTTAGTCGCGGTGATTTCAGCAATTTCTGCAACCAAGGTATTTGAAGAAGTCTACATCATGACCCAAGGGGGTCCCCGCAATAGCTCCAAAACCCTGGTCTATTACGTTTACGAACACGCCTTTCAGGAATTGGAAATCAGCTATGCCTGCACCATTGGACTCGTCATGTTTCTGCTCATCTTGAGCTTGTCCGTCCTGCGCTTATTGATCAGCCGCCAACCTTCTCCCCTAGGGTCGTAATTGAAGATCTGAGTTTGGGTGTGGCGCGGCTCTGCCGTGCCACACCCAAACTATGCGAGCAGGATCGCTTTGTCAGGTTCTCCCCAAATAATCCGTTCGTGTTTGTAGATAGCAATGCCCGGTTTTGCCCCCTTGGGTTTGTAGACATTTTTGGGTTCGGTATAGACGACGGGTGCCTGATCGCTTTGGCGGGCGCGGCTGTAATAGACAGATAGGTTTGCGGTGAATTGTAGGTCGGTATCATCGGGCACGTCTCCCGGTTGCAGGCGCAACAGGACGTGACTGCCAGGAATTTCTTGGGTATGAAACCAGAGATCGTAGTCTCCGGCGATCCGAAAGGTGAGGGTATCGTTTTGGCGATTGTTGCGCCCAATCCACACATCAAAGCCACTGGGCGTTTTGTATTGGTGAAATTCAGTCGCTTCTTTGGCGATCGCCCCTCGATAGCGTTGATCTGGATCATCGAGATAGCCTTGCTGGATCAATTCATCGCGAATTTCTTCCAGCGAGGTCAGATCATCCGCCGTTTGGTAGTGCTCAATCTGGGCGATCGCCACCTCTACCTGTTCTAAATAATGAATTTCCTCTTGCACCGCTGCCAACAATGGCTCAATTGCCGCCCGCGATCGCTTCAATTTCTGATGTCTCTTATAAAGTGCCTGAGCATTTTGTACCGCATTTTTTTCAGGATCAAGGGCGATCGCCACCGGCTCATTGGTGCTGAAGTCGAGTAATTGAATTTGTTTTAGCCCCGGTTGCCACTCATACAAATATGCCATCAACAAATCCGCCTGATCCTTATATTGATCGGCGTTATCAGACAGTTGAATGCGGCGTTGAAAATCGTTTGCTTTGACATAGAGCTTTTTCAGCACACTGCCCAATTTCTGGCTAATCTGGTGCCGCAGTTGCTTAAACTCCTGTTGATTCAGTTGATCACGATAATAACGACTGACCAGCGCTTGCACCGTCGCGACAGGTTCCACCAGTCCCCAACCCATGACCGTATACCCCTGCGTCAACCATCCGGGTTGAAAGGTGCCCTGCTCCAGCGCCTGCAACCAGTCACACCAGCGTTGAAACAATCGCTGCCACTCCGCTTCGGTGAGCGTGTCGGTTGATTGCTCGGGTTCCAGGTCAGCTGCCCAAATCATCGATTCCACCAGCGCCGAACTCAGACCCCGATAATTTTTGACCAGATTACGTTTGAGCGCACCGGGGATCAACGCAATTCGTTCTCGCCACGACTCCAAAGGCTCCGTCAAAGACGGGGCTGGGTCGGTCATGGCGGGCGGAAATTCGTAAGGCTGCCCCGTCAACACCGATCGCACACTCGACTGCTGGTTGCTCACCTGATGGGCAACCGTCACAATCTGCTGATCTGCCGTTGTTAAGATCACGTTGCTATATTTGCCCATGATCTCGACATAGACATGCCACAGGGGTGGATCACCCGGACGACGGGCAAACTGTAGATCCAAGGCACGTTCCCAGGGGGCGATCGCCTCAATCTTGGTCAGCACCAACCCGTTCAACTGATGCCGTAACTGCTGGCTAAAGGTAAACGTATCGGGAGTGCGGGGTGGCGCATCGCCCATGCAAAGACGGGCGGCTTGCGGATGCCAGGAAATCGTCAGCCAGCCCCGTTGGTTTAAAGTCCGCAGAGCCAGGGCAATCGTAAAGCGATCGCATTGGTAAACTTGCTCTAGTCGAGCCGGGAGCCAGTCCGTCCGCAGTTCTGTGCAGACAGCTGTCAGTGTCGTCAAATCAAGCGGTTGCACGGTTATCCTTAAAAGATGCTGGAAAAATAAATTTTAATTAAGTCTCACAAAAGATTTATCCCAACAGACCCATTTTTTTCGATTAGGATCAGAGCAGAGATCTCCAATGCCCCCTCTCTGGGCTGGGTAGTTCACTCATGGATATTAAGCTAATTAACATTGGGTTTGGCAACATCGTCTCTGCTAATCGGGTGATTGCCATCGTTAGCCCAGAGTCAGCCCCCATCAAGCGTATCATTACCGATGCTCGCGATCGCAGTCAGCTGATCGATGCTACCTATGGTCGCCGCACCCGAGCCGTGATCATTACCGACTCCGGACACATCATCCTCTCTGCCATCCAGCCTGAAACAGTTGCCAACCGCTTCGTCAGCCACAAAGACGGGCAGGGAGAAGATTGAAGAACTGAGGTGCATCCCCATTGCCCCGAATCTCTGACCCCCGATCCCTAATCCCTATATAATGACCTGACATCCCCGAAATTCCTTCAGGGTTCCAGTATAATTGCCTAAATAATGGCGAATTAAAATCGTGATTGCAGTTTATCCTGGCAGTTTCGATCCGATAACCCTCGGTCATTTAGATATCATCGAGCGCGGCTGCAAGCTCTTTGAAAAGGTGATCGTTGTGGTTTCCCGAAACCCCAATAAATCTCCTTTATTTAACGTGCAGCAACGGCTAGAGCAAATTCGCATTTCTACATCGCACTTATCCAATGTCGAAGTAGATAGCTTCGATGGTCTGACCGTTCACTATGCCCGCATTCATGACGCTGGGGTGCTACTTCGAGGTCTTCGAGTTCTTTCTGACTTTGAGAAAGAGCTGCAAATGGCTCATACTAACAAAACTCTTTCTGATGAGATTGAAACCGTCTTTTTAGCAACCTCCAACGAATACAGTTTTCTTAGCAGTAGTCTGGTTAAGGAAATTGCTAAATTTGGAGGACCTGTTGATCATCTTGTCCCGCAAACTGTTGCCCTAGATATTCACCGATGTTACGTCAAGACGCTTCTGCCATCAGTTCCGACCGCAACGGACCCGACATGAACCCCGCCAACCCTACCAGCAATGCGACTCCCAGAGAAGCTTCGAGAAGCGGAGGTGTCGATATTCAGCGGGAACTCAACAAGCTTGAGGAAATGATTTTAGATAGCCCTCGTGTCTTTTTGACGCGGCGGACATTGGTTGATGAAGAACAATTGCTCGATCAACTCGATTTAATTCGTCTCAATTTACCCACGGCTTTTCAAGAAGCGGCAGAAACGCTTCGCCATAAAGAAGAAGTGCTTTCAGAAGCCGAACAATATGCTCAAGAAATTATTGAGGCGGCAGAACGGCGAGCCGTTCAGATTTTAGATGAAATGAACCTGGTGCGGCAGGCAGAATTAGAAATTCAGCAAATTCGCCAACAAGTTCAGCAAGAATGTGAGGCAGCTCAAGAGCAAACCTTAGCAGAAATTGAACGAATGCGGCGGCAGGTGCAACAAGAGGTAGAAGAGATGCGGCGGATGGCGATCGCCGAGTGTGAAGAAATCCAATCCGGTGCTGACAGCTATGCCGATGGGGTGTTGCGCGATATGGAGCAGCAATTGGGTGAAATGATGCGGATTGTGCGCAATGGGCGGCAACAACTCCAACCAGAAACCGCTCCAATGCGATCGCGTGACCCAGAACCCCCCAATAGTTCAAATTCAGCGACTCGGTCTACTCAAGCCGCCCGTCCGTCCGAGCAGCGTCTCAAAAAGTAAGCTCGTTTGCCCATCAGAATTGTGTAATAGCTTAGGATCGTGGATTAAATAAGGTCGAATATTGAATCTTTGGAGGGGCGAACTGCCGTTCGCCCGTACGCCCGTACAACAAATCATCGGAGTTATTTAATTCCCATTCCTTAAGTGGTTGGGATAAGTTTGACCGTGAAATCTTCAGTTGCACGTTCAAACTCATCCTAAAAATCAGCACTGCCGTTTATTCTTTGGTAGCTCTAAAAAAGTCATGACATGAGTACCACTACTTATTCTTTGATCCAGAATCTGACACGAGACTTCAACGGGGGAACTGGACTTTTTTCTGCGTAAAACTCCAGTTCTCATAATAGATTAGGGTTATATGGGTGGTGGGCTATGTCTGCCGCCCATCCCCATATCATTTGGCAGCATCACCCCCACTGAGTAGAGATGTGAAAATCGTTATTTTTGATTTTGATGGAACGATCGCAGATACCTTTGATGCCGTGTTGAGAATTACGAGTCAGCTAGCCGCCGAGTTAGGCTATCAACCTCCAACGCCCGAAGAAGTTCAACGGCTGCGTAACCTCGACTCTAGAGAAATTATCAAGCAATCAAAAGTTCCATTATTTAGATTGCCGTTTTTACTCAAGCGGCTAAAAACCGAACTCAGGCAAGAAATCGGACGACTCAAGCCTATTCCAGGGATGAGTGACACCCTGATTCGCCTCAAACAACAAGATCATCTGCTGGGTATCGTCACCTCCAACTCACAAGACAACGTCAAAGCCTTTCTCAACACCCATGGGTTAGGACAACTTTTTAGTTTTATTTATTCGGGCACCACCCTCTTCGGCAAAGGGCGAGTGATTAACCGTCTTTTGAAACAACACAGTTTGGATTATCGTCGGGTCGTCTATGTCGGAGACGAAACCAGAGATATTGAGGCAGCAAAAAATATCCAAATTCGTGTAGTAGCCGTAACCTGGGGGTTTAATTCAGAAGCCGCATTATTGAAACAAAACCCCGACTTTTTAATTCATCAGCCCAGCGAACTCCTGAATGTGATCGAAAGTCTCAACTAAACCTTCCTGACAAAATAAAATGATATAGCGATCCTAAATCCGGTGTGAAAGTGCCCGCCCGAAGGGCGGGCACTTCCACACCGAATCATTTTCACAGATCAAATAGGATTGCTATAGCAATGGAATGGTTAATTAGAACGGGGTTCTACCCAGCCCTTCGACGGCTTTACCAAACTCAGCATTGATCCAAAAAGGAATGCCCCTGAACTGTGTTCAGGGGCATTCCTTTAGGAAAAAATGGGTCGCCTGGGATTCGAACCCAGAACTATTCGGTTAAAAGCCGAGTACTCTACCGTTGAGTTAGCGACCCAGATGTGCGTCAGTCAGACAGCGTTTACTACGATATCACATGCTGAGATGCAGTGGGAAACTTAATTCCATTTTTTTTGAACTGAACCAATTTTTAGAAGCGTGAATTGAATCACTCTGATGCTTTTTGACAGAACGACAGCCGAGCTATTGCCCTCTCACCCAGCACGACAGAGTTATCAATTAACGATCCTTACTCATGATCTCTTACTGTGAACCTCTGCACAAGAGCCGATCTACCTCAAAATTATGGATTCAACCGCACCACTGCCCCTGATTGGCATGAACTGGGGGCATCCTGACCCTCCTAATTTGAACTTGAAATCAGTTAGACAATGCTTAAAAAGCTTGCTATACAAGGCTCTCAACCTCTATCGTCCCGATCGACTCGTGCAATGGCTCTACCTTTGTCCACTTCAAAAAGTGGATTGAGTCATCAGATAGCCCTTCACCCTCTAAGATAGATTGGGCTAATGAGAGCAACTCTAGTTTAGAGGCTGATTCGCCAACCATCGGCTTGAAAAGACTAAGGATCACAGATTAATTAATCTGTAATTCTTTTTGAGAGAGCGGCGGCTCCGCCGCCGCTCTCTCAAAAAGAATCGGGTTTCAATCCTACAGGTGACATCACAGACTCAGGTCTGCCTGCTGATAGGTATCGTTTTAGAGAAACCGTTGTTGGGGCAACAGCCATTCTCAGACCTACGGATGGTGTAAGGGAAACTAGTAGATTGGGTATGCTTTCAATGAGCTTAGACAGAAATTTAAGGTTCAAAACTGTGGTGAGAAAAAATAGTCGATCCTCGTATCGGAGACATCAAACCCAATCTTTAGCAGCAAGGCGATCGCCATATTCGGCGTATGGTGCTGAAGACAGTCTTGCTATGCCTCCGTCGCAGGCGATCGCCAGAGAATGGATATTTTCTGCCCGACAGTTAGATTTTTGGTCACTGGCGCTCTGTTCTTGTGTTTTGACCCTACTGTGCCATTCCGTCGCTAACCCACCCTCTACGTCTACGAACGGCGGGTCTGTGGCGCAGCAGCAAACGACAACTTCCTCAACTCAATCGCAGCCCAATCTATCCTTAAAGCTATTTACGCTGGCGTCGAGCCGTCCTGAAATTGAAGACGACGAAGAATAAGTGTCCAGACACTAATCAATCACTCTGGCATTACTTTTGAAAAGGGCGACGGCAAAGCCGTCGCCCTTTTCAAAAGAATGGGGGTTTTATTGCTTCTCCGATTTTAAGGATGCAGACAGCGAATCGCTTCCAACATCCCCTTGGCTTTATTCAGCGTCTCTTCATATTCTCGTTCGGGATCAGAGTCCGCTACCAGACCTGCCCCCGATTGAACACTCACCATCTGCTCGCCATTGGGCTGATGACGCACGACCATGGTGCGAATGGCGATCGCTGTATTCAACTGCCCATCAAAATCGTAATAGCCATAGGCTCCGGAATAGACCCCCCGGCGGCAGGGTTCCAGTTCATGGATGATTTCCATCGCCCGAATTTTGGGCGCACCGCTCACTGTTCCGGCAGGGAAACACGCTTTGAGCAAATCCCAGGCAGTTTTACCCGGCGCAAGCTTGCCCACCACATTGCTAACAATGTGCATGACATGGGAATAATATTCCACCACCATCAATTGGTCTACATGAACCGTGCCATTGGCACAGACGCGTCCCAGATCGTTTCGTCCCAAGTCAACCAGCATGACGTGCTCGGCAATCTCTTTAGGATCTTGTAGCAAATCCTGTTCCAGCTGGAGATCTTCGGCTGGAGACTTACCACGCGGACGAGTGCCTGCGATCGGTCTGACCGTTGCGACCATCGTCGCATCGTCACCTACCGATTGATCTGCCTTGACCATGACTTCGGGACTGGAGCCAATAATTTGCCAGTCCTGGAAGTGAAAATAAGCCATGTAGGGAGACGGGTTAATTTGCCGCAACGAGCGATAAAGGGCAAATGGATCTCCCTCATAGGTTGCCGAAAGCCGTTGAGACAGGACAACCTGGAAAATATCACCCGCCCGAATATAGTCTTTCGCGGCGTTGACGTTAGCGCAATATTGTTCTTTAGAGGTGTTGCTGGTATAACCTGTCGGTACACTGGCGGTGCCTGCTCGCTTTTTACCTTTCGTGGGTGAAGGGGTTGGAGTCGCCTGCGGTTGCCACGCCAAAATCGTGTTCTGTCCGCTCAGGGGCGCTTGCAGTTTGGCAATTAACTGGGTGACGCGATCGCACGCCTGTTGATAGGCTTCTTTTAGTTTGGTTTTAGGATCTCTCAGGTCTGCATAGGCGATCGCCCAAATCTTGCGCTTTACCTGATCAAAAATTAGTAAATGGTCGATCTGCATCCAGACCCCATCGGGTGGATCGCCGTCCGACGCCTCAGAGACCGGCACCCGTGGCTCAATCCAATGGATCAGTTCATATCCCCAAAAGCCAAATAAGCCGCCAATACCAGGGGGTAATTCGGGAAGTTTTACAGGACGGTAAGGCGCTAGACACGTTGCCAACGCATTAAACGGATCACCGTCATAGACCTGGCGATCGCCATTGCGAAACACTTGAGTCGTTTGGCTGCCTCGGGTTTCCAAAGTCCACAGCGGATCACACCCCAGCAAACTATACCGCCCGATCGTTTCTCCACCCTCGACCGACTCCAGTAAAAAGCTATAGGGTTGCCCTGCGCAAACCTTATACCAGGCTGAAACTGGCGTATCTAGATCCGCAACCCATTCCTGATAGACCGGGACAAAGTTGCCTTGTTTTGCCAGAGCTGAAAACTGTTTAAAGTCGGGGAATATCACAACTATCTCGAAAAACGCCGGGGAGTGTAGAGAAAAGCCAGGTATTGCTGATTTTGGGGATGAATTTGACTGTGAACCCTTTGGGTTCACAGTCAAATTCATCCCGCTATTAAGCAATGCCAAAAGTCAAGGAGACCCTCTTGCCGAACAAACGCTAAAAAACTGGCATAAAATTTCATGCCAGAACAGATCTAGACGTGTCCGGTTCTGAAAGTATACTTGATCCCCTGTCCTAACTCGATTGGCTATTGAAAAGTGTTATGGCAGTCGCAGGGCTGGTTAAAACAGGGGCACGGGGGCGGTGCTGCCGGACAGGGGTTCTACCCCTGCACCCCGTCCTAACCCTAATGCGTACCGCTGTCACCTTTGTCCTAATCAACCCCTCGGCTACTACATATAGCGATCCTATTTGATTCATGAACCTGATCAGTGGTGAAAGCGCCCGCCCGAAGGGCGGGCGCTTTCACCACTGATTTAGGATTGCTATATCAGCCCAATAAAAAATCCCAAAAGGACAGCCTTTTGGGACAAGTTAAGCTACATACAGCTCATAAAGAGAGTCGAAATTAGAGCAAAAGACCCAGCAACGATGCTGAACTTTTTTAGCTCTCGATGCAGATTTAGTTAAATTGAATCCTTTAAGCCGACCGTTTCATAAAACCTGGGTTTATTGTGAGCATCGTGACAATGCCACGACACCCACAATACGGATGTAAGTTTTATTTCAATTCGAGTGCTTAAGGATCGTAGGTATTCCGACCGCTAAATTTAACGGTGGCTGGTTCGGGATTCTTACCAATGCTACGGTCAACCTTGCCGGCAAAGGGTCGTCCTTCATTTACCTTTTCAGGGAAGACGCCATCCTTAGGATGCAAGTATTGAGTTTCGCCGTTGGCATAGATCCGATAGATCTTATAGTCTTCGATTTTAGGCTTGAACTTCGTCCGCAGCTGGGTGCCAAGAGCAAGGCATTGCTCTTTACGTGCCAAATACAGAAGGTTTTCACCTTCATGCATAACGGCAGCGCCGCCAGTTGGCATTTCAAACACCTGTTGCTTAGAACTAGTCCAGGTAATCGCGTACTTTTCTTCAGTGTCAGCCTTGCTGAGAAGACCGCCAGTGCTGCCACCGAATGCGGGCGTTTGTCCAGTAAGAGTTTCAGTCATGAATTTTCGCTGAACATTTTTTAGGCATCCTATCACTCAGAATTGACACTATATCGACTTTGTCAGGATCTGTTACAGTTCTTCAGGTTAGGGCAGCTCGATCTGGGGAACAAGCTCTAAGGCTCCAAGCCCCAATTCCTTGGCAGACAACGATCGCACCTCAAATAACGCCAGCATATCTTTGAGATCAGGATTTGCCCGAGTTGCGCCCTTAAAGCCTTTAGCGACCACCAATCCACAATAGCCTTCCGTCTTTTTACAGCGCTGATCCCACTTTTTGCGGGCTTGAATATGCACCGGATCGTCTTCTGAAAATTCGCCAAACAAGTGCAAATCGCCGTTATTCGCCTGCAAAATGCCCAGGTCATAATGCTGATTGGCAAAGGGGTCTTCTCCAGGATTAAAGCAAATCGCTTTCAGCCCTCCCGAGGCCTGCAAACCCTCAATCAATGCCATTGCCTTGGGTCGGGTTGCCTGAATCAAAATCACCGGAAATCCGTCTGATTTGGTGGGAAACTCGATATCCACAGCTTGATGGAATTTGACGCTAGAGCGGAGAAAATCAAGGATATCCCACGACAGCGCCCCCAAGCTGTAGAACGCATCGGTGGGCACCAGATCATGCCGCAGCGTTGGCAATTCATCAAACCCAAAATCAAACACGGCGTCATCGTCATCGTCATCGGGGGCAGCCATTTGAAACAGCTCATCTGCCAAATCCGGTAGGGTAGAAACCTTAACCGAGATTTTCTTTTTCTCCTCCTGGGGATCTGTCACCCGGAAGTTGCCGCTGATCGCCGGAAACACGTCGCTAGAAAGCGATCGCAAATGTTGCTTAAAAAATCGATGGAGAGCCGTCAGAGCAACATACACGGCGGTCGCCTCATCTTCGTAAAGCATGGGGCGCATCCCTTCCAATGGGTGCAAATTACCAAACGAGGGGATGACGCTGGCATCGAGAAACTCTTCCAGGAATTCATCATCCTCGCCGTCTAAAAATTCTTCGTTTTGGTCAAATGTTACGAAAAAGCAATCTTGTTCTAAAAACGCTTGTTCCAAACTATCGGGCGCATCATCTGCCTGTAACACCCGCTGACGAAACTGCTTGAGCGAGTCCACAGACCGATACATGAGAATGCCATACTCCATCCCCAGCATTCCCAAGATAGAAACATAGAGCGTGCCCACATCGCCATAATTCAGCTCGATTGCAATAATTTTTTCCTCATCCAGGCGTTCCCAGGGGGCATCTTGCCAGATCTCATGGGTGACTTTGAGCAGCGCTGCTGCATGTTCGGGGGGTAACTGCGGCGGACGATTACTGGTTGCTTCTTGTAGACTGCGAAAAATTTCGTCAATTAAGGGCAGAGAAGGTTCATAGTCCACCGCAATATTAAGATCTTGCAAAACGCCCCGAAGGAAAAACTGAATCTCGCGATCGCGCACGACAATTTTTTTGGGACGTGCCGGACTAACAGAACTGTGAGGATACTCCATCGCCCGCAACAACGTCCGCACGACTGCCTCATGCCCCACATCCGTCGGCACCAGATCCATCGCCCGGACAATACCCTCGCTGCCATCTACCCAGAGAATGCACTCGCCGCGAATGTCACCCCCTGCTTCCACACCTCCGGCAAAACCAGGTTGTATCAGACGGCGATCGCCCTCCCATACACTCGGAATTTGATGGAGCTGCTTGAGTCGGCGAAGGGTAGTGCGATTAAGGGCAGTCATATTACAAAACCAGATAGGGTGAACAAATCCAGCCAATTTGTTAGAAAACAGACTTAAGCCATTACGTTTCCCTAACATCGCTTGGAGGTTGGAGACCGCTACAACAGCAGCGTCTCCTAACTTAACGATTTTGCGAGTCCTCAGCCTATCTGCCTGAAGACTAGCAAAATCGGTTTCTAGTCGCACAGAAGCTACCGTTCAGTGATTCATCTGTAAGTATTCATCTTAAACACTTTAACCACTGAATAAGAGGCACTGAATCAGAGGCACCAAACTTTACCCAAAAGAGACTGGGGCTGATCGTAGAAAAAGCCGAACTCTTTGTTTATAAAATTTCAGTTTCACTCTCAATCTAGGACAAACTCCATCACATCGGCTGACGACCAGCAAAATCTTTGAGGATCTTGATTCAAACTAAGGAGCGTGGGTTAAATCAAACCAACGTTCGGGGTTGGGATCGCGGCGATGCCGCGATCCCAACCCTAAATCGCATTGCTTCATCCAGCGATGAAATTGGGTGGAAGTGCCGTGCGGCACTTCCACCCAATTTCATCGCCCAAATCAGTCGCATCAGAAATTGCTTTGGCAAGTCATCAGCAGAATCTGTATGATCTGAGTAGTGCCTTGCAGTTAAATTCGTATAAGCTGTCAGCACAAGCCTTTGATTAAGGGCGATGAATTTGACCGAGCCAGGAGTTTTGTACAGATGACACAGGTTGCTCAAGCTCAACAACGGGGCATCATGATAACCGATGCAGCCCTCAATCACGTCCTCGCACTACGCAGTAAGCAAGACAAGGATCTGTGTCTGCGGGTCGGGGTGCGGCAAGGCGGCTGTTCTGGCATGTCCTATTTAATGGATTTTGAAGACCCCAGCAACATCCGGGAAACCGATGAAGTGTTTGACTATGAAGGGTTTAAGGTGGTTTGCGATCCCAAGAGTATGCTGTATCTCTATGGTTTAGTCTTAGATTACAGCGATGCGCTGATTGGGGGTGGGTTCCAATTCACCAATCCCAACGCCAATCAGACCTGCGGGTGTGGCAAGTCTTTCTCATAAATTGTGCGATCGCCTTTAGTTCATAAAGGTTTAAAAACAATTTAACTGAGCAATAGGGCAGATGGGGTTAAGAGCCACGCTTCGCGTGGCTCTTAACCCCATCTGCCCTGTTTGAGTTTTATATCCGTCCCAACCGTCCCGACAACAGATTAACGATCTGGCTCAAAACGCTGTGAGAAATTGGTATAAGTTTCGGCGGGAATTTGTTATATTTTTGGGGTTTGAGCGGTGTCCGCTATTTCTTTGTCTAAGGTTTGAGGAATTATGACTGAGTCTGTTGATGAGCTTTTTGATCAGGGAATTGAACGCTATAAAGCTGGAGAAGATATCGCTACTTTAATTCCTCTCTTTAAGGAAGTTTGCGATCGCACTCCCAAAAGCAGTTCTGCATGGACGTGTCTGTCGTGGCTTTACTTACTCGACAACAAACCGACCCAAGCCTACAAAATGGCAAAAAAAGCTGTAAAGCTAAACCCCCAAGACCCACAAGCTCGAATTAATATGGCGATCGCCATGCTAGAAACGGCTCAAAAAGGGGTCAGAGAGCATGTAGAAATTGCCGGTCAACTGGTTGCCAGCGTCTCAGAATTTCGGGAAGAAGTTAAACAGAATTTTGAAGAAGGGTTAAGCAGAAAGCCCAATTGGAAGAGTCTGGAACGAGTTCAAACCTGGATATTTGAAAGTTAGGGATCAAAACTTCATATTTAGGGGGGTCTTTAACGCCATAAATCACCTCATTCATTTAGATATCGCAATGATTAGCCAAGATAATTAACGATATCCCCGAAAATCTAATGATAAGATTCAGTGAAGTTGGCGATTAGCTAAACATATAGCTAACCGCTCCAGTTGAATTTATTTAATATCTAGGGGTTGGGCACTATGTTGACTAACAAGGATGTAGAAGTAAAGCCTGAAACTCGTAATCACAAAGGGTTTTTTGTGCAGGAAGCTTCATATAAATTTATGGGTGTCGATCAGTCAGGCTGGGCATTAATCTGTATTGACGAAGCCACCTGTCATTATGTTGACCCTGACAATTTAAAGGCGCTGGAAGAGCATTTAGAAGAGTAATTTTGAGTAACTTTGAAAAGACCACAGTAGGTTTCTATGGTTCTCACGTAATTGGCTGTTCTCCGACTGGGAAGAGCCATATTTTTTACCCATTTACACGACGGGATGCAGAGCATTAACCTCTAGCATCCTGTCTTTTTATGTAGACATACAGCAGTCCCCAATACATTATCAGATGAGCGGATTGAGGGAGGCGCACCCCTGCGGGGTGCGCCTCCCTCAATCCATTTGGGATTACTCAACCACTCATATAGCAATCCTATTTGATTCATGAAAATGATCCGGTGTGAAAGCGCCCGCCCTTCGGGCGGGCGCTTTCACAACTAAATTTAGGATCGCTATATTTGGGTACCTTCAATATCACAGTGACGCTCTAACACTTGTTTCACAATTAGGGCAGGTGGGTTGGCTAATTGTTCTGGCGGTTGGGGTCGAAATCGTCCCAATAAGGCATAGCTAATTAACCCCAAATATTCTCGAAATACCAGCAACGATTGCTTGACCGAACTGAGATCGGCAGGCAAAGGATTAACATGCGGGGTCACAGAAAACCCAAGACTGCGAAATATCAGTAGCGATCGCAACATATGGGGTGGATCTGTAATTAAGATGATTTTCTTAACCCCTTGAGGTCCCAATAACACAGCCGTTGAAACCGCTTCATCGTGCGTCGTAATCGCACAGGCCGAGCCACTCAAATCATGCTGGGGAATGCGATTTTCTTCGAATAATTTCAGCGTCTTATCAACATTCTTTTGCCCTGTGACAAAAATGCGGGGCGCACGGCGATCGCGCCAGAGTTGAATTGCCGCTTCATAGCGGGTGTTTTCAATATCAGGACCTCGGCTCAAAACCACGATGGCATCCGTTGCACCGCCCAAATCGGCAGGGACAAACAGCATCAGACTCTGAGTTGCCAACCAGGCAACGGGCGGTGAGATCGCTATCCAGTAGAGGATTAAACAAATTAAAACAGGCTTACTCAGGCGATTTTTCCAGCGCGCCAGGTTAAGCAACAGGGGAACCATGGCAATGATGAGCAAGGTTGTACTGATCAGCCAGGGGTGGGTCAAGCCATAGAAAATACGCCAGCTAAAATGTGCCCAGTTTTGGGTGAGCGAAGGATAGGAAAAGTCAAACATGGTTTCAGGTAGCGCAACCGGGACGATTCAGGAAATACGGATCGTAGATTTAATCAAGCCGAAGATTGATTTTTGTTAGCGCGGCGACGCCGCGCTAACAAAAATCAACGTCGGAGCATACGGTGAGATGGCTATATTTTGCTCTCTCTTTGAGGAATATAGGTTAAGTAAGTTTAAAGATTTTGGTAGGACGGATACCGCACCTGTGTTTTCGTCGTAAACCGTCACCCTTCCAGTTCAATCAAAATCGGGGAAATCAAGCCCAACCGGAGTTTAGAAGACCCACAATAGTTTTTGGGCGCTCCAGGCAAGGTCTAACAGTTGCAGCCGGATCGGTTGGGGATAGCGATCGCAATAGCTGATCTGCAATGCCCAGCGAATAAACTGTCGGAGTTCACTCGCTGCAACCTGGCGATCGCCCCAGTTGTTCCAGCAAACGATTTTAAAAATGGGATCTACTGCGAAATTGTTAAGCAAGATAGGAAGTAATACTTGAGGAGTCAACGTCTCTAAACCTGAAACTTCAGTGAACGAGATGGGCGTCAGGGTTTGCATGATCACTCTCCTGAATGATTTCCTTCTCCTTAGTAGGTCTATCTCTGCTCCGTTATGCACATCGGCTGACAGTGCCTGAATGGTTGAAGCTATGCGCCCCCGTAAAGATTTAATTGAACTGTTTTCGACGTTTTTGCAATTTGATCACGATCGCGTCCGCACTTGGCTGGCAGACTCTCGCTTAAAACGCAGTATGCAGAGCCAACTCAATCTCTCCGAATCAACGTCATCCTCCCAAGCGGACGTCTCAGAAAATTTTTGGGCTTTGTATTGGCATAAGCAGTGGCAGACCCAGCCCACGAGCCTCGCCAAAGGGCACCTGTCTGCCTATGCCCAAGAACCGTGCTACTGGGCAGCACAAAAAACCACTCTGGGGTTTGTCAGCACTCAATATACGCTGGCAGACTGCTTTCAGATGGCGATCGCCGGATTTGATAAGTTGCTTAAAGGCTTTAACTCTAGCCAGGGATTTAATTTCAAAAATTATGCCAGCGCTACGTTTAGCAGCCTGATTCGAGAAACATTACGGCAACGGCAAGAGGTTGATATTTGCACCGATTGGGCACTGCTGCGCAAACTCAGTCAAAAACGTCTGGTGGAAGCGTTACAAAATTTGGGGGCAACGCCAGCGGCGATCGCCAACCTGGTTTGGGCATGGAATTGCTTTAAAACCGTCTATGTTCCGACCCAGACCAGCGGCACCCGCAAATTACCCAAACCAACCCCGGAGACGTGGGAGGCGATCGCCTCTCTGTATAATCGCGATCGCCATACCCAGATCGCTGCCAACACACCCTCCGCCAGTATTGAACAGCTAGAAAAGTGGCTGACCCACTGTGCCAAAGCTGCCCGACAATACCTTTATCCCACCGCGATTTCGATCAATACACCAAAACCCGGACAAGAATCGAGCGAATTTTTAGATGACCTGACCCAAACTGCTCAAACGTCGCTGTTGCAGGAGATGATTGCCGACGAAGACACCCAGTTCCGCCTGACTCAACAGACGCAACTCAATGCTATTTTGACCGCAGCTCTAGAAAATCTTTCATCCGATTTAAAGACCATCCTGGAGTTGTACTATCTGCAAAACCTGACTCAACAACAGATGGCAGCCCAACTGGACACGAAGCAATACACCGTCTCACGTCGTCTAACTAAGGCGAGAGAAACATTGCTAACCATATTGATGCAATGGAGTCAGGACACGTTGCATATTACACCCACCCTGGACGTACTGAAACATACCAGTATGGCGCTGGAAGAGTGGCTCAAAACCCACTATCAACCTTCTGCCCTGCCATCCTCAGCGGAGTAGCTGTTATGACGTTCGATTCCACCCTGTTTGACCCCACCCAAGTCTGTCTGGAGATTGATCCGGCGTTATTATCTCAGTCGTGGCAAGTCAGTCAGCCGTTTGCCACCGCATCCAGTCGCTGGACAGCATACCTCAACCATCTCTGTCTCCATACGCTATTGCCCTGGTTCCGCGAAAAGTCAACCCAGACCATCTCTACAGCCTCTCCTGCGGCGCTGGAGAGCATTTGGGAAGTGGTAAACGGTACGGCGATCGCCATGGGCAATTTGCGGTTGCTGTTACTGCCGACGGAAGCGATCGATCTCGACGAACTCCGGGTGCCTCAAGAATGGGTGGATTTGCCAGAGTGGGTGGCAGACTATTATGTGTCAGTACAGGTGAATGTGGATGCAGGCTGGGTGAGACTAAGCGGCTTTACCAGTCATCATCAGCTGAAAACGGCTGGAGTGTATGATTGGCGCGATCGCACCTATGCGTTAGAAGACACTGATATCGTTACGGATCTAAGTGCCCTGTGGGTAGCCCAAGCCTTATCCCTGGCAGAACCGACACGATCAACGGTTGCGGCGATCGCTCCTCTGCCACTTACCCAAGCCGACCGTCTATTGCACCGTTTGGGCAACGCCGAGATGCTCAATCCTCGTTTAGAAATTCCGTTCGAACAGTGGGGCAGTTTGATCCAGCATGGCGGTTGGAGACAACGGTTAACTGAGTTGCGGCGCAATTTGCCCGAACAGCGATCGGTTCTGCAATGGCTACAAACGGGAATATCGAACCTGGCACAACAGTGGGGTTGGCAAGCCATCGAATTTCAATCCAGCCTAGCCAGTGCCCGAGGAGACAGCAGCGACACCGTTTCGGTCGGTTTATCTCGCCCCTTAACCATTGCCGGACAAGCGTACGAACTTCGCATTCTGCCTTTAGCAACCGACAACGGCACTATCTGGCGGTTTGAGTTACAAAACCTCAGTCCCGGCGGACGGGTGCCGGGTGGGTTTATCTTGCGCTTGTTATCCGAAGATTTGCAACCGTTCGATAATAACGAAGACATCGCCACCACCGCTGTTGAGCAACTATTTGTCGAGGTGGCACTTACCCCCGGAGAAGGCTTGGTTTGGGAAATTGAACCCACCCCCGACGCTTACGAGCAAGAAATCCTCAGGTTCTAACCGCAGGGTTTTGCAAGGATTAAGAGTCTTGCACAAAGTCCAGATAACTTTGGGTTAACTCTTTCACAGCACGGTCATACAGTTGTTTGCCATGTTCCGGTGTTGCCAGATCTGGATTTGACCCCATGCGCCCATCGGGATGCCGTCGGCGAAAATCGATCGCACCATAAATCGGATGTCGGCTTGCTACCTGGGGTGACAGGGGAGCGTGCTTGATCGCGTCCGGATAAATATATTGGGTCAGTGCCACTTCGCTGGGGGTGGCGTGCGATCCTTCCTGATTGCCATAGAGTTCTTTAGCCAGTTGGTAGACCGAGCTACACATATACCAATTTGCTAGATGGCATTGAACCCGATCTGCCTGAGGAATTTGTAAGTCTGCCAACACCTCATAGGTTTCAGAAAAGGCAGCTTTCAGTGTGGCAACGTTGCCTCCGTGACCATTGATAAAAAAGAATTTGGTAAATCCGGCTTTGGTCAAACTAGTGAGATAGTCTCGAATCACCAAAATCAATGTACTGGGGCGCAAGCTCATACTCCCCGGAAAGGCAGTGTGATGCAGTGCCATACCCACGTTAATCGTCGGAGCCACTAATGCCTGTGCCACCTCGCCCACACCCTGGGCGATCGCCTCTGCACAAATAGCATCCGTGCCAATTAACCCGGTGGGACCGTGCTGCTCGGTCGAACCGATGGGAATGATCAACCCTGGCGATCGCGTCAGATACTCTTCAACTTCAACCCACGTACTCAAATGTAAAAGCATATAGCAATTCTCAACGGCATCAAGTACAAGTTGTTGTGAGAGAGCCGCGCGGAGTGCGGCTCTCTCACAACAACCGTAATCTAGCTAGGTGCAAAGCACTATATTTGGATAAATCTCAAAAATGATTTAGGACTGCTATATGATGGGGCAAAGGGCATAATGGGTTGTATAGATTTTTCAACCTCTAAACCTTGATCATCAGTACCTAACCTCATTTTAAAGATGACCATCAGTACTGTAGATCTATGACCCCGCTTGAATTTGGTGATGGCGATCGCAAAATTCTACGCTGTTTAGGCTGTTGTTTCTTCTATCATCCCCCTGTGTTTTGGCAACATCTTGCCACTATCCCTTGTCCTACATGCAACAATCGCTACATAGCAGGGAGCAGTGCCGTCTTATGATCTCACTTGAGTCCCAAAGTTCATCCAACGTCGTTAGAATGATGAGTAGAGATGTACTTAATTACAAAACTGGCATCCATCAAAGTGGTACCGTTTACCTGCAAAGTTGCATGGGGATCATCCTGAGTCTATCGAGACTCACACTCTAGACAAAGGTACCAACGCCATAACCCTTCCTGAAATCCTAAATTTTTAAGTCTGCTCTTGTCCCAGAACAAACCCAGTTCTAGCACAACCTCAACGGTGAGATAGCATTGAGTTTCCCAAACACTTATTTTCATTCAATCACGGCTGTAATGGTCACGTTCAGCCCTTCAGTGCAGCTTGCCTCAAGGTTGTTTTGCCATAGCTGTGTTAGGATCTTTGGCTTAGCTATAGAAACATGGTCTGTGGGCAGACTAAAGATGGGCAGACAGACTATAAACAAGAGTATTTGGAGTGCTCTTAGTGCCTAACCCAATTTCTAACTTTTGGTTTAAGGGAGAGGTAAAGCCCAATTAAAGGCTACTCAAGCTGTTCCATCACCCGTGGGCAGCATCTCGACCGAACGTTTAAGATAATCATTTGCTCAGGAGAAGCAATACATGCTACACCGCAAGATCTATCAACTCTGTTCTGATGGGCGTGATGTCTGGATCTTTTTGCGGGATCAACAGCGCTGGATCGAACGGGCTCGAATCTTAGACATTGAAGGAGATCTGGTGACGGTCCGGTATGAAACAGACGAGGAAGATGAAGTCTGCTCTTGGGAGGAGATGATTCGTTTAGAAAGCATTGGTTCAGTCATGCAAAAGTTGGCAACTGTGCCTCGTGGAGATGTTGAACCCCTGGTTTCTGAAGATTGTCCGGAAGTTGAACGCATTCGCAACCATCGCCCAGAATCAACATCTGATTAATTTTGTAGGATTCAGCATTTTGTAAAAACCCAGTCGCAGTGGTCAACATCAAACTGATATCCTCAACCAGAGGCTAAAGACCTCGCTTGTTTCCAAATTGGTTCCTCAACACTTCCCCAAATAGAGTCAAGAAGCAGTAGGTTCACCCTGCTGCTTTTTGCTTATACTTCTCAATGGCGTCAGGTATACGTTATGGCGTGAGAGCGCTTGATTTCTACAGATACTCTTGGAGAAACTTAAAGGGGTCATCTTCCCAACAGGGTTCCGGACGACGATTTTTTAAGCCATTGGCAATATCTAATTCGATCGCTTCAATGCCATCTGCCCCAAATAAACCCGTCAATGCTTCTAAATCCCTTTGCCTCAACGGCATCAGCGGTTGAGCATGAATGTCGTTGATATCTGCCGTGATCTGGGCATTTCTCAACTCCGTCTCGCTGGATGGCTCACTCAGCCAGTTAAACGCACTCAGGTGCAAGGCTTCCGAATGCGGCTCTGGCGATCGCACATCATAATAGGGCGTGGGCGATCGCTTTGCAGGTTTTCTCAGCAAAGCCCGTGAGCTAAATTGCACTAGCTCCGCCAAATACGGATCTCGGTTGTTGCTGGTAGAGGTAGAGGTAGAAGCCATCAGAGATTTCCAGGAATGTTAATCTCGATCTGCGATCGCGACGATTGATCCTGCCAATACAGCAGGTCAGAAGAAGCTAAATCAGGGATTTCATGCCGACGTTACTGAAAAAACAACGCCTCAGAATTGACTGACTGCCCAAAATAGCGCACCCAATGGCACTGATTCACAACACGGATGACCCCAGCGCTTCGTGCCTGGATAGAGCCGCGCAAGGCAAAACTCTCACACAAAATGTGTACATCACGCAAGCATTACGCCATTGAGAATTACGACAATTCAACTGCTCGAATTGCGAGTTTGATTGCGCTGAAACAGAGACTCAGCAGCCATTTTAGCTATCCAATCCTGGATATCCGCCTCTTCAAGCCCAGGATTTAGACGGTTACGTCACGCAGCAGATGCACTCGATTACAATGCACTCAATTACACAGTAGAAACTTAAAAAAATCATCAGATAGAGTTAGCCCATCGCACCAAATGTAAGGCTAATCTATGGCGATCTATCAAGCGATAGATCTGGATTATCTTGATTATAAGGAAGCTAACCGATCATCCGTAAAACCTTAAGTATCACAACGAACTAATTTTCATAAATTCTCAGCAATCTTCTCAACAATTTGAATGCACGGTTAAAAAGGTGAGGGTCTAGATCAGTGGGTCATTTTGCTTAAAAAGCTCACGACGTGAGCTTTTTAAGCAAAATGACCCACCTTTGAACCATACGCTAACCCAGCTTATTTTTCAAAAAGCCCTGTAAGACAGGACTTCCCGAAATAATCGGTATTCTATTCTCTGGGAAATTATTTATATCATCTGAGTTAAATCCAGCATGCGGGGGCTACCTGATTAACGCAGTAGTTTTATAGCGCTTTGCGCCTGAACCGATTACGGGTGTTGTGATAGAGCCACGCAGAGCGCGACTCTATCACAACACCTGATACGTCATGCAATTGAGAATAGCTAGGTTTGAATGGAACAATTCGGTTTTCCAAACGATCCCATTGGTTTTATTGTTTCTGACTTCTTGCCCCTCGTAAGTGATCCAAATTACATGCGGCTGTTGCAGGAATTAGCTCGACGTCAAAAACCCTTGTGAACGCTTGCAAAACCTGAGGACGAACCTGCTCAACTGAAATATTAGGAATAAATTGCTCTAAGCTAGCAACGGGTCGGTCGGCAATACCACACGGAATAATTTGGCTAAATCCCTTTAAATCGGGACAAATATTGAGTGCAAACCCGTGCATCGTAATCCATCGGCTCACTTTAATCCCAATCGCCGCAATCTTACAGCCTTCTACCCAAACACCTGTTAAACCCGCAATTCTTTCGCCGTATACCCCATAATTTGCCAGGGTCAGAATCACGACTTCTTCTAACTGACGCAAATACCAATGAAGGTCTGGTTGGTAATAGTTGAGATTGAGAATCGGGTAGCCGACAAGCTGACCTGGGCAATGATACGTTACTTCCCCACCCCGTTCCGTTCGAAAAATCTCATGGGTGGTGTCCGTAGGGTCAAACTTAAGAAATTCTAAACTCGAACCGTTGCCCAATGTATAGACCGGAGGATGTTCTAAAAGCAACAAAACATCGTCTTGATAAAGATTATTTTTTTTACTTTCTACAAGCGATCGCTGCCACTGCCAAGCAGTCGCATAGGGCACGATACCTTCGTTATAGAGCAAACATCGACGACGATTTGACAAGTTTTACCCACTCATTTTTTGGGCATAAATTAGCAACATACTCGTGATCTTTACAGAAAATCAAGGGGGATCTAACGCAAATTTGCAGGATTAGCCTGATTGTTTGAATCAAGATTTATCAAGGGATGCAAAACATTTTAAACGACACTGTTGTGCAGGATACAAGGTGGTAGGGTGAAGGTAATACAACCAAATTCTCAGGGGAGGCAGCTTTATGAAGCTTGTTATCCAGGGCAAAAACATTGAGATCACCGATGCGATTCGTGAGTATGTACATCAAAAGATTGAGAAAGCCGTCAGCCACTTCCAAAATCTAACAACCGAAATCGATGTACATCTGTCGGTGGCACGCAATCCCCGGATAAACCCTAAACAGACTGCTGAAGTCACAATCTATGCCAATGGCACAGTTGTGCGAGCAGAAGAAAGCAGCGAAAACTTGTACGCCAGTATCGACCTGGTCGCCAACAAAATCACCCGTCAGCTCCGTAAGTACAAGGAGAAACGTCAAGACAAGATCCAGGCTCCTGTCAAAACCTCTGAAGCGATCAGCCCCAAACCAGTTGAAACCGATTTAGTCAGCAACCGTACGCCGGAACTGCCCGGTGAAGTTGTGCGGACGAAATACTTCCTGATGCCGCCCATGACGGTTCTGGAAGCACAGGAGCAACTCGAACTCGTGGATCATGATTTTTATATGTTCTGCAATGCAGAAACAGGTGAAATCAATGTGATTTATGAGCGAAATCATGGTGGTTATGGCGTCATTCAGCCTCGTCATGTCAACGGCAACGCCAATGGTAAAAATAGCGCGCAAGCTAGCCAAAATGGTACGGCTGCCAATGGCGTAAGCAAAGGCTCTCATGCCAATGTTTAGGTAGAAAATCAGCGAATGAACAACACGGCTTAAGTTAGGGATGGATTTGGGTATGAGGATGATGTCCTCATACCCAAATTCGTTTGGGCGCGTGGTACTTGTTGTACCAGTTCAATCTCGCGAGTGGTTAACCCATATAACTGGTAGACCAGATCATCAATCTGTCGATCGGCAGCGGCAATTTGGTGTTGAATCGTGGCTCGATGGGTCGGAGTGGCTGCCTCGGCAGACTGTTGCTGTAATGCCAGCAAATGCTCGACTGCCGTAATCAGTTGAGCAGATGCAGACGCTGTTGGTGAGTAGTTGAAGTCAGCGATCGCAATTGGAATTTGTCTGAGTTGCGGGGGACCGACACGCAAATAACCTCCCTGCAAACGGTTGCCCGCAAATTGATGAGCGAAATAGAGGTGAATCAGATGGCTGTTGAGCACACCCAAAAGATACCGTAAGTCGAGAGTGGTCAGAATAATAGAGGTTGACTTTCCGGCTAATACGGAACCCCTGAAATCAGCCGCACATTTTAATTGCTGGCTCAAGCCTGAAATGATGATCTTGGGTTGATGGGCTTGGGCTTGTCGTCTTGCCGAAAGCAGTGTGGCACGATCGTGAGTCAGGATGGGATGAAGATAGTTCTGCCCCAGATAGCGCAAGCGTTTCACCCCCCACAGCAGTTGGTAGCGATCGATTGTGCCGCTATTCACCAGTTGTAGATCGCCACTGCTCAGATCTGCCCGATCTTGCAACAACGGATGCAGGGCGTAGGCTTCGGCTACGGTGGCAGCACCCGACACCTCCGCCAGAGTTTCTAATGTCGGGAAGGCTTGTTGCAGCTTTGCCAGTAACTCTGAAAGGTGAGGATGGGTAGGGAATGACCAGGAGGCTCTGGGACTTTGCCAAAATTGTAGATAGGGAAGGTGATGAGACTGAGCCACACTGTCTAAACTCTGCATCCGTTCGTAGTGAACTGTAGCGTTGGGATTGGGAACTGTTTTTTGAGCGGTGTAAACCAGCGGATAGACGGCAGCAGCAAACAGAGGCACTTGTGAATAGTCTCGAATGGCAAGAAGTTGGTTGTCCTGGGTTAAGAGCGATCGCACAGCAGCGGCATAATTTGCCGAACTTAACTTGTTGGGGACAATAAAACTGGTTAACCCATCGGGTTTACACAGAGACAATGCCCTTTCAATAAACACACAAAACAAATCCCAATTGCCCGTTGCCGTGCGATAGTGCTGCGTGCAGTATTTGCGCCAATGGGGCAGATGGGCTGCCATGCTTTCGGAGTCAATGTAAGGCGGGTTGCCAATGACAATATCGAACCCCTCCAGGGCTGAAGGAAACGCGATCGCCCAATCAAATGGCTGAATTGATGGCGACGTTGTCCCATCGGCAGAGTCGGTCGGTGTCTGATAGGCAGGGCGATCGCTTTGAGCATCAGAGCGTTCTAGCCCAAAGTCTGCGCCAATGAGCGCATTGCCACACTGAATGTTAGTGGTCAAATCAGGCAACTGATCAGCGGATTGAGTGGAATTTCCCGCTAACACCATCAGTAATAGTGATAACCGCGTCACTTCAACCGAGCGAGCATCAATATCCACTCCATAAATATGGTCGAGTAAAATCTGCGATCGCGCTGCCCAGGTGAGTTTCCAGGTGCCATCCGGCATCATCTGGAGATAGTCGATCGCCTGGTATTCAATGTAGTGCTTGAGCAACCCATCCAGCAAAAATTGATACGCCACTTGCAAAAATGCGCCGCTGCCACACGCCGGATCGAGAACTCGCAGAACAGGTCGTCGCTCTGCCTGGGCAAGTTGTTGCGTTAAACCCATTCCTACAGTCTGGCGCACCATAAACTCTGCGATCGCACTGGGCGTGTAGTAGACGCCTCTGGATTTTTTGGTCGTGGTCTGAGCATCACACACAAGTTGGTGGGTCGCTGTTATATTCAACGGCTTTGCTAACAAATGCTCATGAACCTGCGCCAGAGTAAGCACTAAAAACATCGGCGCGGTTCCCTGACACCAGGCTTTGGGGAGGAGTGACGGAAACACTGGGTCAGCCAGCGTCATCATCGAGAGATGCACCCAATCCGATGGCAGTAAAGAAGGGTAGTGATGCACTAAAACTTGCAACGCCTCCAACAAGCGATCGCCCTGACGTTCGGGTAATCGCCCTTTATCTTGGGATTCTGACCCCTTCAGCACCCTGATTTCGGGTAAATCGTGCTGTTGTTCACCAATCAGTAGAGTGAGAACCACATAGATCAGACTACAAACCTGCTGATTGAGCAGATCGACCGTCAGATGCGGCTGGCGAGACAGCAGATAACGAGCGATCGCCCATTGCCAGCTCTCCATCTGCCGCAGTAGAGAAGATAGGGCTTTCACGAGTCTAGAGCGATCGGTTGAATACAGTCGGGGGCGTCCAATCGAGCGGCATTGACCTGAGTGCTCACGGGATAACTGCCCATTGCTGTAGCATCATACGGTGCAAACAGCGATCGCAATGGTTCTACCGATTGCACCACTGGGTCAAGCCACAACTCGTAATCGTGCGGTTGAAGAATCACAGGCATTCGTTCGTGCATTGTTGCCAACGTCGCATTGGCAATCGTGGTCAGAATCGTACACGATTCAATCGGGTTGCCGTCGGCATCCTGCCAATGTTCCCATAGACCTGCAAACGCAAAAAGTTTACGGTGCGTCTCGTCGGTCTGCGTCGATTTTGAGTCCTTGAGATAGAAATAATACGGCTGTTTGATGTTGCCCGATCGCTGCCATTCATAAAACCCATCTGCCACAATCAAACAGCGTCTGCGTTTGAGCGCTGCCCGAAAGGCTGGTTTTTCGGCGATCGTTTCCGAACGCGCATTAATCATCCGTGCTCCCATCTTGGGATCTTTTGCCCACGACGGAATCAAGCCCCAATACAAATAATCAAATTGCCGCTCTGACCCTGCCTGATCAAGCCGCACCACTGGCGCAGGTTGAGTGGGTGCAATATTATAACGAGGCTCGACGGACGGCATTTCAGAAAGCTGAAACTGTCTGGCGATCGCCTCTCCAGATTGAGTTAAGGTAAATCGACCACACATGATAAACCGTGTTGAGTTTTAAAGGGTGACACTACACTGGCAAAACGGTTCTTCGTTCTTTATCCGCCATCTTCCCCGCGTTATCCTCTGCCTAAAGGCTTAATACTAACTGTAATCCTTCTTTGGGTTTGGCATCTTGAGGCAACGGTTCTGGTTCTGGATGAACGCCGGGACAATACCGCGCATAGGCACAGCGATCGCACTGTCCACCCGGAAAGGGAACCCATTGGTTATCTTGTCTGAGTTGCACTGCCAGATCGCCGATCACCGACTCCACCCGTTCCCGATGTTCTGGGGTTGCCTCAAAGCAAAGTTTTTCGCCAGTGCGCAAATACAGCAAACTGAGGCGTTTCAGGCTGCGTTGATAGCGTTGTTCTAGCGCCAAATAATATAGCCCAATCTGCAAATCGACCTCATCGGGATCAAACACATCCACTTCCCGCGCCGATTTGTAATCGATCAATTCCAAACCATCGTCCAAATAATCCAGGCGATCGTATCGTCCGGATAACGAAAATTCTAAATTTTCTACCCACATCGACCCTTGAATTCTGCCTTCAACCGCCAGGGGTTTACGCATCGCCCCTTTCCCTGCAATGAAGGTGTTATAGTAACGCATCAAGATCGACCGCCCCTCGGATACCTGATTTGCGGATAAATCTCGAATCTGCTGATTCCAGCACTGCTCAATCCAATCGGTGGTAGGAATGGCGTCTTGATAGTGCCAGTCTTTATAAATTTGCGCCAACGCCTGATGAAGCGACGTTCCCAAGGCTGCGGAACTAAAGAAAGCAGCCCCTTGAATTCTACGTTCGTAGCGAAAATAGTAGGCTTGGGGGCAACGATAGTAGGTTTGCAGCTTAGCAGCAGAGAGAGAATAAGACATGGTTCCAGCGGTTGGAGGACAAAGGCAGCAGTCTCAATTCCACAGGTAGGATTATTTTCCTGATCATTACACTAGATATGGAATTAGACCAGATCATTTTGATGAATCATTACTCCAATCCCTTTAAAATTTGGGCAATGGGTTAAACTCCCCGTCCAGGTCAACGTCCATAGCAGCCGAAGGGCTGGTTACGACAGGAGCGCGGGGATCTCACACAACAGATGGGGTCTATTCAGCTTAATGGCGGGATGAATTTGAACGTGAACCCAAAGGGTTCACGTTCAAATTCATCCCGCAAATCAGCAACGCCGCATTTGACAAGGAGACGGTTATGTTGTTCGGTGCCATCTGAACCCTCAAACCTGCTAGAACTAGAGAGATAAGTCAACCCCCATCATTCGACATGAACCTGGCTCGTTTTAGGACAGGTGATGGATTGAAACGCGACGCGTTTCAATCCATCACCATCCTGGTTCTGAGCGCGTAGCGCTATAGCTTCACCCATAGGACAATGAGGATGTAAAAATGGCGATCGAATGGCGATTCAGCAGAACTGCATTTTCACCGGGGGACATGGTGGAATTGCGCCAAATCTGCTTTACCCCAGGCCGCATTTTTGAACCGGGTAAATATATTGCAGGTGATTTGCCAGATATTGCATTTGAGCTAGGCTTGGTTGAGATCTTACCTCCCGTCCGGGGAAATAGTGCAGAGATTGCCCCTGACCCGCCTGATAATCCTGACTCTTAAAACATTCGATCGATGCCAACGTGCTCTCATAGGAGATATTTGTGGACTTTAAGCAAATTGTTAGTTTCAGACAAGTGAAGCAAGAAGCTCAGGAACTTTACAAGTCCCTTACTCCCCTACTATCTGTCGATCCGCGCTTCACAGATTTAGTCTTGAGAGATTTGGCAAAAGTTGTCCAAATTTGCGGCCGCAGCAATAAAGAAATTAGTTCGGCGGAATTGCTCGCCTATTTGGTCATTTATGCCTTGATTAAGCAGGATAAAGAAAAGCTCTCGTTTGCGATGGATTCCTGGGAATTTTCGGAAGAAAATCGCCTGAAATATCAAAAAATTACGCTGCAAATTTTATTAGAACTGACGGGCGGCACTCAATCTCCTGATCAATTAGCATTACCTGCCATTTTGAATCGATTGGATGAGGAAAAAGGAACTAATTATTTAGGCACGATTAATAACGCTATTTATCGATTTGCGCAGGTGCTGGTTAAGTCCGATGGCAACATTTCCATGCAAGAAATGGAAGGCTTGTCGCAGATCTGGCAATTGCTGCATGCCTATGCCAAAGTCGGTAGCTATCAAGAATCGCTGCAACAGGCGATCGCCACGTTGCCAAAGGTCACGTCATCCAGCCAATCACCTCCGACCCCAGACCAAGTCCAAACCGCCGCCCAACCTCCAGCCGTAGAACCTCCACCAACGCAAGAAAATCTCGACCAGATTTTAGAACAGGCGCTATCAGAGCTGAATGAACTGGTGGGCATGGACAACATTAAAGAAGAAATTAAAACCCTCACCAATTTTCTCAAAGTCCAAAAGATCCGGGCTGAGCGAGGTTTAGCCAAAACCCCAGTTTCGCTTCATGCGGTGTTTTGTGGTCCTCCCGGCACCGGAAAAACGACCGTTGCCCGATTAATGAGCCGAATTTATAAGGGCTTGGGCTTTTTGAGCAAAGGGCATCTGGTGGAAACCGATCGAGCAGGGATGGTCGCAGGCTACATTGGGCAGACCGCTAAAAAAGTCGAAGAATTGGTCAACTCTGCATTAGATGGGGTTTTGTTTATTGATGAAGCCTATGCTCTGGTGCCTCAGGATGCGGCGCGTGATTTTGGTCAAGAGGCGATCGATGTCTTGTTGAAACGCATGGAAGATCATCGCGATCGCCTGGTTGTCATCGTGGCGGGATACACCGATGAAATGACGACCTTTATTGAAGCAAACCCAGGTTTGAAGTCTAGATTCAATCGATATTTTTATTTCAACGATTACAAACCTGAAGAACTGTTATTGATCTTCGACAAAATGAGCCAAAAAAATCACTTCAATCTCACGCCAGAGGCAAAAGATCGGCTACAAAAGCTGTTGAATGAACTGTACGTCAATCGCGATCGCACCTTTGGTAATGCCAGAGTGATTCGCAATCTGTTTGAGAAAACGATCGAAAAGCAAGCCAATCGGCTTGCCGTCATGTCGTCTTTATCTGATGAAGTATTAACCACCCTTCTGCCGGAAGACATTGCCATCGAAGCGGCTAGTTTTCATTCCGGCAAACTCAATTGGCAAGAACTGAAGGGAGCGAGCTAATATCAAACTCGCTTGCAACGATCTATGGGGATGCGGCGCTTCGCGCCGCATCCCCATAGATCGTTGTGCGGATGAGTCCGTACGGTATTTTGAGGCGCTCCGCGCCTCAAAATACCGTTTCTATAACTAACACGCTGACGATTATGGATCTCTAATCTTGTTCTGCGGCTCGAACCCGTTCCCACCAACGATTGAGGGGATAGTAAACCACGGGTGCCCATAAGCTACTGAGAATCGCAGAACTGAGGGCAATTCGCTGGTGATAAAACCAAATTTCAGCCAGCGATCGCTTTGGCAGCAGGTCGCTATCCAAAAATCCCAATACGCTGAATTGAATCGCCGTCACCGTTTCAGCCACCACTGCCATCCCAAAAACAATCAGCGCTACGGAAATAAAATCTTCCTGGATATAGCGCTGCTTTTGAATGCGTGCCGTTAGGGCTCCGATTAACGCCAAACCCACTGCATGGGAAGGACTGTACGTGGTCATGCCATCTTGAATCAGACCTAACGCTAATCCGGCGATCGCTCCTTGCCAAACGGTGCGCTTCACACTCCACGACACCACCCAAATCAGCAACCAGTTGGGACCAACGCCGAGCAACTCCATCCCCGGAAAGCGTGTCGGTAATATAAATAGGCAAAGCAAAACAGAGGCGATCGTGACACCCCAGTTCGAGAGATGTCGGCTATAGATACTAGATTGAAGTAGATTTGGCGTCAAGGATCTGCGTCTCCCGTAGACGTACCATTAGACGAGCTGCGATCGGCTGCACCGGCATCAGGAGATGTCTGTACCTTCGGATTCGGCAAAACTACAACCCATTCCAGAGAGCTAATGGGTGCAGATAAACGAATAATTGCCTCTGGAGCTGGAGTCTTTTCTAAATTAATTGACTCCACATAACCCACGGGCAAGCCAACCGGAAACAACTGGCTAAAAACAGAGGTAGATACAGCATCGCCCGGACGCACATCCGGCACCTTATCAAAGAACTCCATCACCGCACGGTTTTGAGATTGCCCCCGCATATAGCCCATGGCACGGGTTCGACTCACCGTCACACCCACCTGGCTGCTGGGGTCACTAATCAATAACACTCGGCTAGTATTGGGAGTAACCTGGACAACCCGTCCAACGATACCACCCGTTCCTGAAACAATTGCCCCCAGCTCAATCCCGTCACGACTGCCACGTCCTAACGTGAGTTGCTGCCACCAATGATCAGAGCTACGCCCGATCACGGGTGCAAAAACATGCCCCTCTGGCAAATCTTCGCCATAATTGATCAACTCACGAAGCTGACGATTCTGGCTTTCTAGCTCGGCAAGTCGTTGCTTTAACTCTTGTACCTGAGCGTTTTCCAGAATACTTTCTTGAGCTGGGGGAGCCCCTTGAAACGGACGTGAGAGTAACTGGTAAACCTCAAGTACAGGTAGCCCTTGAGATTGCCTTAAGAGCCAGGCTGTAGTGATCACGACACCACTGAGCCCGATTCTTAGTCCATGTCGATCCCACCAACGACGTAAAGTAAACATTAAACCTACATATTGCGAGAGCGACCGCTAAATACCCGTTCCAGTTGCTTAAAGTTCTCAAGCACTCGCCCTGTGCCTAGAACCACGCAACTCAAAGGATCTGCTGCGACATGAACCACTATGCCAGTTTCATGACTAATCAAGGTGTCTAATCCGCGCAACAGCGCTCCACCACCGGCCAGCATGATGCCCCGATCGATAATATCGGCTGCCAACTCAGGCGGAGTCCGCTCTAGGGTTCGCTTCACAGCATCAATAATCACAGCCAGGGGTTCAGACATGGCTTCACGAATCTCAGGCCCCTTGACAGTAACGGTTCGAGGTAAACCAGAGAGCAAATGCAGCCCTCTGACATCCATGACAATCTCATCATCTTCATCCATGGGATAGGCAGAACCGATAGAAATTTTGATTTCTTCCGATGTTCTTTCCCCAATCACCAGGTTATGAACCTTCTTCATATATTGAGTGATAGCTTCACTCAACTCGTCTCCGGCAACCCGGACAGATTCACTCAAGACGGTTCCTTGAAGACTGAGGACGGCAACTTCTGTGGTGCCACCGCCGATGTCAATAATCATGTTGCCCGTTGGTTCTGCCACCGGCAACCCTGCGCCAATAGCAGCAGCCACAGGCTCATCGATCAAATAAACATCACGAGCACCGGCTTGCGACGCGGCTTCCATGACGGCTCGTCGCTCAACGCCAGTCACCCCACTAGGAATACCGATGACGATTCGAGGTGAAACCAGGGTGCGCCCTTCATGTACGCGGCGAATAAAGTGCTTTAGCATCAGCTCGGCTGTATCGAAGTCTGCAATAACACCATCTCGCAATGGACGCAGCGCAACGACATTTCCTGGAGTTCGACCTAGCATTTTCTTGGCATCTTCACCAACGGCTAGCGGGATTTTGTTATCCTGGTCGATAGCAACGACGGATGGCTCTTGGAGAACAATACCCTTACCAGAAACATAAACCAACGTGTTTGCGGTACCTAAGTCGATACCCATGTCACGCGAGAACGAGAAGCGATTGAAGAAACCCACTAGCTTGTCAAGCCCCCACAGTCAAATAATTCCATTTGCGATCGCATGATGCGATTTATGTCAATCGAAGTGGATTTTATTACGTTTTTTATCACTCGTCTAGTCAAACAAAATGTATCTCATTTTAAGACTCTATGATATAGAACCTTTCAAAATCTGTTTCAGACACATAAACCTACAATCAGGATGGATCTTACTATCTTTTAAGGTTTGTTGAGCAACAATACTCATTGAATCTGGCTCAAAACCCTGGCTAAAAACGGGTAAAACAGCCTATCTGAATGGGTTTTAGACCCATCGAACCAATTTTTAGATCAGGTCTCAGACTCCCCCCCTACGTTTGTGTTTCAAGATTGTGGATGGGATGACATCTAATTCTTTTTTGAGAGTAATGGCTTTGCGATCGCTCTCATAAGAGAATTACGGTTAATTAGTCTCTGATCCTTATATATGCAAAATCTATAGGACAGGATGCCAAGTCTTTACTTCACTGCATCCGCCTGAATTAAGCGTCTATCTCAGGGTATAGACCTGAATAAAAAACTTGTGCTGTGTAAGCACACACCGGCAACAACGCATCAGTCCAGCGATACCCATCACACTATTCTGCAATAGTCGGTATCATGTTTGAGCAAGGGTTTGAGCAAACGATTAATACCTTGCCGATGCAAATTGCAGTCAGTATTGTCTAGGATTATCGAAGGATCGTGGATCTCATAAAACCGAAGATTTAAGGATTTATTTTTGGCAGCGCGGCGTCGCCGCGCTGCCAAAAATAAACGTCCGGGTGTTACTTAATTTTTGATTCTAAGCCACTCTCAGTGCCTCTGCTAAAGGTAAAAAGCAATGGGTTTGAATATAGTCAATCTTGTCGGTCGGGTCGGCGGTGACCCAGATGTCAAATACTTTGAATCGGGTAGTGTCGTTTGTAAATTTACGCTTGCGGTTCGGCGTCGGAGTCGCAACAGTGATGAACCCGATTGGTTTAACCTGGAAGTTTGGGGACAACCCGCCCAAGTTGCAGCAGACTATGTGCGCAAAGGAAGTCTTGTGGGTGTCACTGGAGCCTTAAAGATTGAGCACTGGCAAGACCGGAGTACAGGAACGAATCGGTCTAGACCTGTGGTGCGAGTGGATCGACTCGATTTGCTCGGCTCCAAAAAAGATCAGGAATCTGGTGGGGGCAGTAGCTACGATGCAGAAGAGTTTTAAGGAAACCGTTCTCCCTGCTTGGCGATCGCCTGCTCCTTAGGATCGTAGACTTAATAATTTATCCAGACGCAAAGCGCTATATTTAACCCAACCGCGCCTGAAAACTTAGTTTTCAGGCGCGATTGGGCTTCAGCTGCACCCTGAAGCTTCAACTGCACCCTGCAAAGGGTGACTCGTAACGCACTTATCGACCTTCGCGCCGACGAAGACTGGCAATCATCTGTTGCTTAACATCCCTGATCCACCGATCAAACTCCGGACTATCAACCCTGGGTGAAGTAGGAATCTGATTCGGACTCTCAGTTAGTTTCTGATGAGGGTTAACGCTCATTCAAATTCCTCTCTAGAAAACTCACGAACTGCACGATCGAAAACAGTAACGAAAGCTACAGTTTAGATTTTAGTAGATCGAGGAATGAATTTGATCATGAAACGCAGTTCCGTAAAACTGCCCTGAAAACGTTATCAGACCTTATAGAGCGGATCATCCCATCCATTAAAATCATCGTCTTTCTGGGAAGGTTGTGTCGTTATATCCTTGACCGGAAAATACGAATTTTTAGGTCGCATTGGCAGAGGTGCAGGAGATTGGGACAGGGGTGATGGCGCGACAGTCGGTACAGATCGGATTGGCGTAGCATTAACCGCTGGAGCTGGCATAGCTCGTTTTCCCGGCAGGTGAGCAGGCGGAATGGGATAGTTGAGCGAACTGAGCGTCGGTGGATACTGAGGCTGCCGAGAGGGCGTATTCGCTTTTTCTCCCAGCGCTTGTTTGACAGCAATCGGGAGATTCTCCCAATTCAACTGATCATTTTTGAGTAAAAGCCGTAGTTGACTTAAGACATCTCGTAGATGAGCAGACTGCTGAGGTTGCAGTGGCATGTAGGTTCGAATCGGCTCACGCTGCACCGCAGCCAATGCTCGTTGCACGGCTTGGTTGATGTGACCTGAAAGTTTTGCCCGCCCGCGTTGCAGTTGGTAAGATAACCCCTGTTGACTGGTAGCGTACAGAGGAGGAAGTTGATTCAACGCGTAGGCAACTAATTCCAGGCGATTAATATAGGAAGCGGCACGAGCGGGTAGGGCGTTGACCTGTCGATCAACTTCTTCTTCTACCAGCACTTCCATTGCATTTTTGTATACTCCCATGAGCAGAGCCTTGGTGGGTTTATTTTTTGACAACTTTGAGTCGTTGTTGAGTCAATGATCTCCATCCAACATTCATTTCTGAAAGCGCAGCAACGCCCCACCTGCAAAAATAAACCTTTGGATCTTCATTAATGTGTGATCCTGCGGCTCATCAATTAATGAAGCTGTAACTCCTTTGGAGAGCACGATAGCAAAGCCATTGTTCTCCCCAAAAGAATTGAGTTGGATAACATCGACAATCCTGAAAGTAAAAATTCTTGTGTTGAGCCAAGTTGCAAACCAAACGAGGTTTTGACCCTGACTTTTAATTCAAATCACGATTCTACTACCCGATCAAACTATTGTGCAAAAAGAATACGGTGAGATAAAAACTCCACGTTTTTATTTTTGGTGAAATTGACTATAATCGTAGATCTTACACACCTAAGATCTACCCCGGAAACCTCTTAACTGTGTTTACTACTGAAATTTCTCACCAAAATTCTGCTGTTTCCACGCCCCTACCCCGCGATTTGGTTGGCGCAATCCAAGACTTAAAGCGATCGCTTAATGCTGTAGTCCTGGCACATTATTATCAAGATCCAGATATTCAAGACATTGCCGACTATATTGGTGACTCGCTTGGGCTTTCCCGTCAGGCAGCCAGCACTGACGCAGACGTTATCGTCTTTGCAGGCGTCCATTTCATGGCAGAAACCGCCAAAATCCTCAATCCTGATAAGCTCGTCTTACTCCCCGATCTCAATGCGGGCTGTTCTCTCGCCGACAGTTGCCCTGCCCCGGAATTTGCAGCCTTTAAAGCCCAACATCCAGATCATATCGTCATTTCTTATATCAACTGTTCTGCGGAAATTAAGGCACTGAGCGACATCATTTGCACCAGTTCTAACGCCGTCGATATTGTTCGGCAGATTCCAGCCGATCAACCGATCATCTTTGCGCCCGATCGCAACTTAGGGCGATATGTTAGCGCCCAAACTGGACGAGATCTCGTACTTTGGCAGGGCAGTTGCATTGTTCATGAAACCTTTTCAGAAAAAAGAATTGTGCAACTGAGCATTCAGCATCCTCAAGCTGAAATCATTGCCCACCCAGAATGTGAACCCCATGTGTTGCAACATGCTCATTACATTGGGTCTACCACTGCGTTGCTCAAGTATTGCTTCAAAAGCCCTAACGATACATTTATTGTGGCGACCGAACCGGGCATTATCCATCAAATGCAAAAAGAAGCGCCCGGTAAGCACTTTATCCCTGCACCCGCAATCAACAATTGCGCCTGCAATGAGTGCCCCCATATGCGCCTCAACACTTTAGAAAAGCTCTATTTAGCGATGAAAAACGGTTCCCCAGAAATTACATTATCTGAGGAAGTCCGTTTGGCAGCCCTCCGCCCCATCCAACGCATGTTGGCAATGAGTTAACTCTGCGGGCAAAGAAGCCACGACATTGAGAAGGCAACATCAGTTACCCTTGCATAAATTCTTCTAGCTTGCGGGTGAGGGTATCTACCAGGCCCTCGCTATCGTGAGATTCAGATGAAATCTCTGCTGTAATCCGATGGACAACATCGGCAGGCAGACCGAGCAATGCAATCAGACGTTGGTAAGCGGCGGCTTCTTCGAGGTTAATCTTGGGTTCGTCGGGTGTCCGCGAACTAGACTGAATCACTTCGTAGCCCAATTTCAGAACCAATTCACGCTCTTCAGGAGTTTGCAGTTTCGGTGTTAATTCTTCTAGCGGAATGTTTTGGGTTAAGTATTCTTGAAGCTCTTGGCGCAGCTTTTGTTGCTGCGGCGCATCAGCTGCAAACATGCCACTAAAACGATCGAGCATCATATCCACTTCTTCGGAGGCAAGATGCCCATCTGACCATGCCATCGAAGCGACGATGCGCAACAAGTTCATTTGACGAGGGCTGATAGAGGGGGGAGGAGGAGTTTGGAGCGGCATAAGTATCTCCTGCTAGGTATGTCCATAAACCTAACATGATAAAAAACTTCTACGGATAGGCTTAAGGTTCTTGTCTGGAACAGATTAAGGTCTGTTAAGCATATCTTGTGCAACCCACCCGTTTTTCGCAAGAAAAATCCGCACAGCGCTACAGGACATAGATTGAATACAACTAACTCGTTTTGAGAGAGCGACGCTCCGCCGTCGCTCTCTCAAAACGAGTTACGGTTTTTAATGTTCTAGATTGAGCTGATTAGCAGCATTGCAGCATTTCCAGATCTACACCGGCAATGCGGCGTAAGACATAATCTTGCTGATCTGCATCAAACACCTGAGTAAATGTCTGGGAGGGATTGATCTGCAACATAGTGCCGACGCAGGTCTTCCAGGATTCTCGGGGCAAGACTAAGCTGCTGACAACCTGGCTGTAATTTTCGAGCATCGCGCTTTCGCTGGGAATCCCCAGAAATAAGCAGAGATCCGCCAATACCTGATCGGGTCGGGTAATCAAATCTTCGTATCGGACTAAGGTATGGTTTGGCTTTTTGAGAGACGCTTTGGTCAGTTCCACGTCTTCTAACCAGCGATCGATACAAGCATCGAGAGATTTAAAGTACTTGCCCCAAAATTTGGGATGGTTTTGCGAAAGGGAATAAAGAGAAGCAATCACATTTTTGCCATCCCGAACAATATGAATCACCTGAACAGGACGCACAGGTTCAACAAATTGTTCAATATATTTCAGGCAACGCAGATGATCTGGGGTTTTTTCGAGCCAAAATTGTTTGCCTTTTAATTGAGTCAGGCGATCGAGCGTATGCAAAAACCAACGGGTATACCAACCAATTAATGGGATTGGGGGTAAGGTCTTACGCCATTCTGGATGGTCTACCGCTTGCAAGAAGCTATCAATACAGGGAATTAATTGGGGTGCAATCAGCCCCATTGCGTAGCGCTTTGACTGATAGTCGGGGGTCGAAACCAACTGCAAAAAGAACTTTGATTCTGGGAAAGATTCGATTTGAGAATGGGCCGCCAGCATACTTTGCAACAAAGTTGTGCCAGAGCGTGGACATCCCACTAGAAAAACTGCACGACGAGATGAAGACGTTGACTGTAATAGCATGGTGCGATCGCTTGGCAGGTGAAGAATGTAGCTGGAGACACTAGCAAATCGATCGAATCATAGCGTGATCTATCATCACCCTGCGTCGTTATAAAAACCAAGATTCTTAGACCTTGCGATCGCCAGTCTAGCCAGTTTCCGTATCTCTACGGAGGAAGGACGGGAAATACTGATGGGCACTCAGAATCAGAATAGCGATATGTTAATACCGATTTAAGCAGGCTGCATGGCACATCAATCTTCTGTAAGGGCGCATGGCGATGCGCCCCTGCGGTATCCGATGCAATCGCTAATTAAATTGGTATAAGAAACACCGCTCCGAGCCACTTCTCAACATATCCCTGGTCCTCACTCGATGGCAGCAGGGGATTGATTGAATTGTCCCAAAATGCGATCGATGCACATGTTGCCCCTGAATGTGCGATAAGCTGGGGCTTTAGCATCATTAAACTTAACAATCTATGCGAATTCTCCTGCTCTATCCTCTATTTCCGAAGACATTTTGGTCATTTGAGAAAATTTTGGAACTGGTCGATCGCAAAGTTCTGCTGCCGCCGCTGGGGTTAGTGACAGTTGCTGCCTTATTGCCTCAGGACTGGGAGTTTAAGCTAGTCGATCGCAACGTTCGGGATATTACAGAGGCAGAGTGGGAGTGGGCAGACATGGTGATTTTGTCTGCCATGATTGTGCAAAAACAAGATTTGCTGGCGTTGATTCAAACCGCGAAGCAGCGCGGAAAACGGGTTGCGGTGGGGGGTCCCTATCCCACCTCCATTCCAGAAGATGCCCTGGAAGCAGGAGCGGATTACCTGATTTTAGATGAAGGGGAAATTACCCTACCCCTGTTTGTGGATGCGGTGCAACGGGGTGAGCTGCGAGGAGTGTTCCGTTCAAATGACGAAAAACCAGATGTCACGGAAACACCGATTCCTCGGTTTGATTTATTGGAACTTGATGCCTACGATTCAATGTCGGTGCAGTTTTCGCGCGGGTGCCCGTTTCAGTGCGAGTTTTGCGACATCATTGTGCTGTATGGTCGCAAACCCCGAACCAAAACGCCGCAGCAGCTGATTGCCGAGCTGGAATACCTGTATAACCTGGGTTGGCGACGGGCTGTGTTTATGGTGGATGACAACTTCATCGGCAATAAGCGCAACGTCAAACTTTTGCTGCAAGAGTTGAAGCAGTGGATGTCAGAACGCCAATACCCATTTACGTTAAATACGGAAGCATCCGTCGATCTGGCGCAAGACCCAGAACTGATGCAGTTGATGGTCGAGTGCAACTTTAATGCTGTGTTTTTGGGAATTGAAACCCCAGATGAAGAAAGTTTGCAACTGACGAAAAAGTTTCAAAATACCCGCTCGTCTCTGGCTGATTCGGTGTTGGCGATTAACCAGGCGGGTCTGCGGATTATGGCAGGCTTTATCATCGGCTTTGATGGCGAAAAGAGTGGGGCAGGCGATCGCATTATTGAATTTGTTGAGCAGACGGCTATTCCCACGGCTGTGTTTGGGATTTTGCAAGCCTTGCCCCATACAGCACTGTGGTATCGTCTGGAAAAAGAAGGGCGGATGCTGGATAGTAAAACCGATGGTAACCAGATGGCATTGATGAACTTTGTGCCAACGCGCCCGGTAGAGGCGATCGCCAGAGAATATGTCCATGCGTTCCGCACGTTATACGAACCCGATCGGTTTCTTGCCCGTGTCTACCGCCATTTCTTGAACATGAAGCCCTCTCCGTGCCAAGCGCCCAGCCAGTTCCCCAGCCTGGTAGATCTGAAAGCACTCGCTATTATTGTTTGGCGACAAGGAATCAAACGCAATACACGCTGGCAGTTCTGGCGACAGCTATTTAGCATGATTCAGAAAAATCCGGGGGTGTGGGAACACTATCTCGTCACCTGTGCCCATGCAGAGCACTTTATCGAATACCGAGATATTGTGCGCGACCAGATCGAAGCCCAATTAGAAATCTTCCGACAGCACGAAACCCAACCCGAACCCAACAAAGTTTTGGCAGCAAAAATTCGCTAGGGCGTGGAGTTAAGATCATTACAAAATTAAAACCCACACTTTTTATGGGAGAGTGCGGCTCCGCCGCACTCTCCCATAAAAAGTATTCAAGTTATTTTTATGAGGATTCTTAGGCGATCGCCTTTCATTCTTGCTGAATCTGGGTCTGAGTTGAGCTAGTTTTAGCTCAGTTTGTGTTGCCCTGGCGTAAAGACGTAGCAGTTGGTAAAACATCCTTGATTGACCTCGAAGATTGCTGCCCAAATGCTATGCCCTTACAGAATTGAATGGCTCCGACACAAAATCTGTCAGTATCAGAGATTGGGCTGTGAAACCTCTGGTTTCACAGCCCACTTCAGATTCAGCAATCCTTGGGCGAGTCCCTTAACATGCCATGTTGTCAACCTGGACCCATGGGTAAAGCTAACTCGCGGGCTTCGTTGGCAGCATCTAAGGTGTTCCAGATTTGCTGAAGCAAGGGTTCTAACCCCGTGCGGGCGACGGCTGAAATCGTGAAAATGGGGGCGTCTGTTAACGTTTGTAGTTTTGCCGCGATCGCTTCGACCTGATCCAAGTCCAAAGCCATCGTATCGATTTTATTCAGTGCCACAATTTGGGGACGCGTTTCTAAATCTCGCCCATAGGCAACCAGCTCATCTTGAATGGTGTGATAGGCGTTGATCGGATCGTCTTGAGTTACGTCAATCACATGCAACAAGACGCGAGTCCGCTCGATGTGGCGCAAAAAGTCGTGACCCAGACCAATGCCCAGGTGTGCCCCCTCAATCAATCCCGGAATATCCGCAAACACCGTGCCATCACCCGTGGGTCGTTGGACAACACCCAAATTGGGGATCAAGGTGGTAAAGGGATAATCGGCAATTTTAGGACGTGCCGCAGACAGAGCAGAAATCAAGGTCGATTTTCCGGCATTGGGCAAGCCAATAATGCCCACTTCTGCCAATAGTTTTAGCTCCAGCCGAATCAACCGAATTTCGCCAGGGATGCCAGGTAGGGCTTTTTCGGGTGCGCGATTGTGATTGCTGAGAAAGCACTTGTTCCCTAACCCACCTTTGCCACCTTGCGCCACCAGAAGAGTCTGTCCGGCAGTGACCAAATCGCCAATAATTTCATCTGTCTCGGCGTCATACACCACCGTGCCGCAGGGCACCTGGATATGGCGATCGCTGCCTGAAGCCCCCGTCATGCTCTTGGAACCCCCCTTTTGCCCATCTTCGGCTTTGAAGACGTGAGCATATTTGAAATCGAGCAGGGTTTGGAGATTTGCCGCGGCTACCAGTAGGACAGAGCCACCCCGTCCCCCATTACCGCCCGACGGACCACCCGCAGGGACATATTTTTCTCGCCGGAAGGCTACCATGCCATCGCCACCATTACCAGCGTGAACTTCAATTTCTGCCTGATCGATAAATTGCATAGTGGGATGTGTCCGGGTGAAAAGGTCGATGTGAATGGGGTGGCGTGACTAACACTAAAGGGTGATGGATAGCAGTGCCGCGTTGCGGCACTGCCATTCACGTTGTCTAGCGATGATGTTTTTTAGCGATGATGATTAGCGATCGCCATGGCTGGGGCAAGGGGGTGCCGAGATCGATCGATCGATCCAACCGCTGGCTTGTTGTAATCGTGCCAGGGCTTCCTCGGGCTGATCTTTTAGTAAATACACCAGAGCCGTAGCCGCTTGCTCACCCGCCCTGGCTTTGCGGTTAGACTTGAGTCGATGCCAATCATTGGGGGCGATCGCCAACCGTTCTGCCAGAGCTTGAGCCAGTTCTAGGGTGCTGTAGTTTGCCAGAGTTTGACTATGTGGGGTCGAAATGACGTTAGAAATCAGGGGTTCGGGCATAATCAAGGCGCGGGGTTTCGATGGATCGGTCTGAATTTCAGTATAAGATAACGTCCTGAATCCCTGCGGCTAAACCCAATTGATTTTGCTCACTGGCATTTTCCCGGTCGTGGTTCAAATCTGTTGGTAATGTGTTGGCAAGGCGCGCTCCGCGCGCCTTGCCAACACATTACCGATCTAGAACACCGCAGAGAAACTGCCCGTTGAACCCGCTATATTCACCGATATCTATTTTCATCGCCCATGCAAGACCCATCCCCTTCTGAGGAACAAGACCTGGAATTGGCGATCGCCGATGTTGAGCGATCGCTAGAAACCTTCAAAGCCCGCTACTACCAGGTCAAAGCAGACCAACTACTGCAACGTGATTTACAAGCACAGCTGAGCCAAAGCCAGCACGACTATCGTCAGCAACCCACCCCGGCTTTAAAAACAGAAATCAAGCACATCCGAAAACGCTTGGAAGATCTGGAAATTGCCCTGGAAAGCCAACTGTTTTCCTGGAATGGGTTGCGCGAAATCTTTTGGCAGGCTGTGCGCTTTGGGGGAGCAGGAATCGTGATCGGTTGGATCTTGAAAACCCTTGCAGGTTAGCCCATGCCGTCAATGACAGGATGAAAATAAAAGGCAATGGCAATGATGGTATAAGTTGCCAGAAGTAAGACCCCCTCCAGCCAGTTTGACCGACCATCTGAGCTAATGGAATTGGTAATCAGCACAGCAACGGCAACGGCAACCAGTTCAAAGCCGTTGAAATTTAGATCCATCGGTTGCCCCATGACCCAACCGACCAGCACCAACACGGGGGCAACAAAGAGCGCAATCTGTAAGCTAGAGCCGACGGCAACGGCAACAGATAAATCCATCTTATTTTTGATGGCGACGACGACAGCAGTCGTGTGTTCAGCCGCGTTGCCAATAATGGGTAGCAAGATCACACCCGTAAACAGTTCGGTTAAACCCAACTTCTCTGTTGCCACTTCCAAACTGCTGACTAAGAGTTCCGATTCGATCGCAACTAACAGCGTAGCAACCAGCAAAACACTAATCCACAATGCTAAATTGGGCGGCTGGGGATGACCGGCATTCGCCTCCGTTTCATTTTCTGCTTCGCCGACGTCACACAGGTAAGCATGGGTTTTCATGGAAAAAAGCAACGTCAGCGCATAAACCACCATCAACACAATCGCCACGGCGATCGATAACTTTTGCTGCGTCGGTTCATCAATGCCGTTAGAGGTAAAGTCAACCGCTGTCGGCAGCAAAATAGCGATAACTGCCAGGTTCATCGACGAGGCATTGACCCGTGCCACAATCGGCTGAAATTCTTGCTCTTTGTAGCGCAATCCGCCTAAAAACATAGACAGCCCCAACACCAGTAGGAGGTTGCCGACAATAGACCCTGTCAAACTTGCCTTGACCACATCAACCAGGCCAGCATTAAGTGCAACCAGGGCAATAATTAACTCGGTCGCATTACCAAAGGTTGCATTCAGTAGCCCTCCCAGGGTTGGTCCTGCCACCACCGCAATTTCTTCGGTTGCCATTCCCATCCAGGCGGCAAGGGGTAAGACTGCCAAACCAGCGGTAATGAAGATGACGAGCGGACTCCACTCTAAAAAATGCGCCAGGATAGAAATTGGGACAAAGATCAGTAAAACAGAGAAGATGATATTTTTGGTGGTCATTGAGCAGGTTAGTAAAAGGGGTCAAATGCAGTTATACAACGGGTCAGCGATGTTTGCACTGGCAAAAGGCGATCGCAGCCCTATCGAATCATTCGCCAATAAAATTATGCGCTCATTTTTTGCCAACAGCCAATAAAAAAGGGGCGCTCACCGCACCCCTTGATATCAACCCAGATTCACCAGTCAAGCTCAAAACTTTTAGGCAAGCGTTTCAGGACAATAGCCTAAACCTTGCACAAACTGTTTGCGAAATTCTTCAATCTCGCTCCGGTCGGGTCTACCATGAGAAACAATCGCAACTTGATACCGACGCATGACATCGATCGGTGATTGACCAGTTTCCAGTCCCCAAAGCGCCATTCTGACCCGAATCTCTGGGTCGTGAGGAATACCCAACTCATTTAGAAACGCTTGGAAGTCACCGTCACGCTGTGGATCGAGAGGATGATTTAACTTAACTTTGATCACCCATCCATCAATTTGATGAATTACGGTCATGAAGCGAACTGATAACCAGGGACTACTGTGAAGAAACTCCACCACCCTCAGCGTCAGGCTGGCATTCGCTAAATAGTAGATATATTCCGCCATATCAATGCCTGCGCAAAAGCTACATCTTCATTCTGCCGATAAATCACTATCAGTGATAGGGGAGAAGTCCCCGCCCTGATAAGGGGTTCTCCCCATTGTTACGGATGAACTTAAGCTTGATCCTCGCCTACCAACCCGGCTACAACCGCTCGGCTTTCTTGCTGAAACGCTTGTTGAGTCAGCATTTCACGCGATCCCCAAGCCCTTAAGAAAACATAAAGACAAAAAACTTGGGATCTAAGCCCACGTTGCGATCGCCCTAACACTGTCAGAAATACTGGGATGAATTTACATAACCCGATGGTCAACGCGGCGTATTCGCCCGCTCACCCAACCCCGCTTGATTTACAGCTAACTGCCTATGACTATGAGTTACCGACCGACCGCATTGCACAAAACCCGGTCGTGCCCAGAGATAGCTCCCGCTTGTTGGTGGTCAACTCGCTGACCGAACACCGTCACTGCATCTTCCGGGATCTGCCGGATTTGCTCTGCCCCGGAGATCTACTAGTCCTCAACAATACACGGGTGATCCCGGCACGTCTGTATGGGAAAACACCGGGGGGTGCTCGGGTAGAAGTGTTGCTCTTAGAAGAAGATCAGCCGCAGCAGTGGTTGGCTCTGGTGAAACCGGGCAGACGCTTGAAGCCGGGAACAGAGATCGAATTTGGGGTGGTTCATCTCCCAGGCGCAGAGATGGAGGGCGATCGCCTCACCCTACGGGCTCACGTCATCGCCAGAGATGACGACACAGGGGGTAGAAAACTGGCGTTTAATTTGCCCCCGGGCTACTCGCTGTTGCAGGTGCTGGATCAACTCGGTCAGGTACCCTTACCGCCGTATATCGACCAATCGCAATCGCAACCCGAGCAATATCAAACGGTTTATGCTGAACACCCTGGCTCGGCGGCGACACCTACTGCCGGATTGCACTTTACCCCAACCCTGCTCCAGCGGTTGCAAGAGCGAGGCATTCAACTTGCCTTTATCACCTTGCATGTGGGAGTGGGCACATTTCGCCCTGTAGAAGTGGAAGACATTACGACTCACTCCATGCATGGCGAATGGATCGAGGTTTCGCCCCACGTCATCGATCAAATTCAGCACACCAAAGCGCAGGGTGGTCGGGTAGTGGCAGTCGGCACGACTGCCACCCGTGCCCTGGAAGGATCGGCTCAGACGGGAACCTTGCAACCCTGCTGTGGCAAAACCAATTTATTTATCTATCCCGGTTATCGCTGGCAGGTAGTGGATGGCTTAATTACCAATTTTCATCTGCCCAAATCAAGCTTGATGATGCTGGTGAGTGCGTTGATTGGGCGACAACGCTTGTTGGATTTGTATCATGAGGCGATCGCCCAGCAGTATCGATTTTATTCCTTTGGCGATGCCATGTTGATTTTGCCTGAGGCTTCTCTCCGCACATCTACGGAACCTTTCTCCGTGGCTCTGTAGAACTCCTTAGGATCGTGAATTGAATCAACCCCAATGGTTTGAGCGAGCGACGGCTACGACGTCGCTCGCTCAAACCAATAACATTCTGGGCAATACAGCCACACTGTATTGCTCTCAATCAACTTGCGGTTTGATGCCATCTTCCCGGTCGATAGAGTTCAAGTTCCTGGAGAGATTGTCATGCCTGTTTTACGCCCCCAAACCAGCGCCCTGATTACCGAAGCCCGCTTTACTGCGGCGGATCTGGCAAATTTGAAACAATTGATTCGCGATCGCACCGTTACCGTACAAGATGCTGCCCTGATTGCGACGCGCTATGTCGATACGTTAGAAGCAGGAGTCGGCAGTCAGCTCAAAGCCCTCTTGCGCAGCCTGGGCAATACAACTACCGTGGAACCGGCGATCGCCACTCTTGCCAATGAGACAGGTCTGTTAAATGGCGACGTGGTTTTACCCGACGATGGTCGCAAGCACCCTGCTGTGAAGACTGTGCAACGGGCATTGATTGCGATCGCCAGTCGTACCCGCCAGTTAGCTTATATGCTGCCGCTGTATGGGGCTGATGGCGATTATGGTAATGAAACCCTGAAAGCCGTAAAAGCGTTTCAACAAAAAGAAGGCTTGCCCATCACAGGCAGCGTGGACGTGATGACCGCAAAAGCCCTCGATCGCGTGCTGAGGCAGACCACTGCACCCGGAATTTTGGCAGCAACTCCCAAGGATTTAACGACCGCTGCCATTGAGCTATGTACGGGCAGCATAGCGTTGAACTATGGGGTGCCTCAACCCTGGGTAAACACTGATCCCAATCATGCCGTTCCGGTCAACCGTCCGTTTGCCTTTATGACCAACAAATGGAAGTGCAATCTCTTTGGCGGCAACGTGTTGCGCAAAGGTGGGTACGAGCCACCCTATTACGGCAATCAAGGGACGGGCGAATATCCCAATGCCAACCAATGGTTTAAATGGAGCGATCGCTATGCCCCTCAACATGGCAACAAGATACATTTTCAGCTAATCGATGAAATTGCCATGCTGTCCTTATCTGACGATGGAGAACGACGCCTGGCGATCGCCAATTTACTGGCTAAAGCCCAACCGGGAGACTGTCTCCTGCAAGATCACCCCGGTGCCCAAATCGCCAATGGCGGTCATACTCGGGTTGCCACTGCCAACAACTTCTATGCCAACGGCACTGTATCCTTTGCCCAGGCTCGCTATGAACGCGCCGAAATTCTGCAAGAAGGCCTGGAAAACTTGCTGTATTCAGAACACCTCTGGTTGCTCCGTCCCAATGTCAGGATGTAGCACAAGTCAAAGGTCAACGATTCTCCGATCGGGTCGAGACGCGACGAATCGCGTCTCTCCGTTTCGCATCCATAATTCACCCCCATCTCTACCCCCTGCCTCCGTTAGAATTGAATGAGGATCAGCGTTGGCATAGGAAACTCTGTTTCAAATTCATTTGGGTCGCAAACATCTTGATTCAAGCCGAGACTTTAGAACTGTTGGAATGGTCGCGTCTATGTCAGCATCTGGCAACATTTGCGGCAACTAAGTTAGGAGCGGTGGCAGCACGGAGCCTGAGAATTCCTGACACAGCCGAACAAAGCCTGGAATTGTTGGCACAGACCCAGGAGGTGTATCAGCTCGAAAATACACGAGTGATCAGCCTCAATTTTGACGGGATTCAAGATATTGGAGAGGCACTAGAACGAGCCGAACACCACGGCATTCTGGCAGGGGATGAGCTATTGGCGATCGCCACCACTCTGTCGGGTGCCCGACACCTGCGCCGCACTATCGACAATTATCCAGATCTGACCGTTCTCAATCAGCTGGTTGCCGACTTACGCACCTACCCCGAACTGGAGCAAGAGATCCATCGTTGCATTGACGAACGGGGCAAGGTGATGGATCGTGCCAGCCTCAAGTTAGAAAAGGTACGAGACGATCTACGACAACAACGCGATCGCATCTACGAAAAATTGCATCGCATCATTCAACGGCAGACCAATGCCCTCCAGGAACCGCTGATTACCCAACGCGGCGATCGCTTTGTCCTGCCCGTGAAAGCTCCTCAAAAAGACGCCATTCCCGGCATCGTGCATGACACCTCTACCAGCGGTGCAACGCTGTATGTCGAACCCCACAGCATTGTGGAAATGGGCAATCGCCTGCGCCAACTATTGCGTCAGGAACAGTCCGAAGAAGAAGCTGTGCGTCGGCAATTAACCGCACAGGTTGCCGATGTTAAATCTGATTTAGAGAGATTGCTGGCGATCGCCACGGCTCTGGATCTTGCCACGGCTCGTTCTCGCTATTCATTTTGGTTGGGTGCCAATCCGCCTCGATTTATCAAGCTATCAGAGATTCAAAATCCAGGATTCTCGTCCAGAGATGGTTTGCCCCCAGAGATCGAATCTCAGGAGTCGGGGGACGATCCGTTGGATCGTCCCGCTTCTGCACTAGCGCCTTCATCCCTTCATCCCTTAACCCCACCATCCCTTAGCTCTATCCTGCCCTGCGAACCGATCATCCTGCGGCAACTGCGCCATCCGCTGCTGGTTTGGCAACAGCACCACGAACAGGGATCAGCCGTTGTACCGATTGATCTGGTAATTCAGCCCCACACTCGGGTGGTCGCCATCACAGGTCCCAACACAGGCGGCAAAACAGTGACGCTGAAGACGTTGGGGCTGGCGGTTTTGATGGCAAAGGTGGGGTTATTTGTCCCTGCCCGAGAACCCGTTGAATTGCCCTGGTTTGATCAAGTTCTGGCGGATATTGGCGATGAACAATCGCTCCAGCAGAGCCTATCCACCTTTTCAGGCCATATTCGGCGGATTAGCCGGATTTTGGCAGCGCTTCAGGGGAATGAGGCGGTAGGAAGTAGGGAAGTTGGGGGAGATAGGGGAGTTGGGGGAGTTGGGGGAGTTGGGGAGCCGCTAATAGCTAATAGCCAACAGCTAACAGCTAATAGCCAACAGCTAACAGCTAATAGCCAACAGCTAACAGCTAATAGCCAACAGCTAACAGCCAATAGCCAACCACTTAAACCTCGGACGTCTCTGGTTTTGTTGGATGAAGTCGGAGCCGGAACGGATCCGTTAGAAGGTAGTGCATTGGCGATCGCGTTGCTTAAGCATCTGGCAGATCATGCAATGCTGACGGTCGCGACGACTCATTTTGGCGAGCTGAAAGCGCTGAAATATCAAGATGAGCGTTTTGAAAATGCGTCGGTGGAGTTTGATGATGTCAGCCTATCGCCCACCTATCGGTTGTTGTGGGGGATTCCCGGTCGTTCCAATGCACTCAGCATTGCCCGTCGGCTGGGGTTAAGTGGCGACATTGTTGACCAGGCTCAAAACCATGTCGGTGTATCAGATTCTGAAGAAGTCAATCAAGTCATTGCTGGTCTGGAAGCACAACGTCGGCAGCAGGAAGACAAAGCCAAAGCTGCTGCACAACTGCTACAACAAGCTGAAAAGCTACATCAAGAAGTCTCGCGGAAGGCGGATTTACTCAAACAACGCGAGCAAGACCTGAAGCAACAACAAGAACAAGCTGTACAAGCGGCGATCGCCCAGGCAAAAGCGGATATTGCTAAGGTGATTCGGCAATTGCAACAGGGTCCGATGACGGCACAAGAGGCGCAGCACGCAACCGATGCCGTTAATCAAATTGCGGCTCAAACTCTGCCCTCTCGGCAGCAAGCGGCTAAACCGAAGCCGGGATTTCGTCCGCAAGTGGGCGATCGCGTCCGGATTCCACGACTGGGGCAAACGGCGGAAGTGCTCACCCATCCAAATGACGATGGTGAGATGACCGTCCGCTTCGGCATCATGAAGATGACGATCTCTTTGGCAGATGTGGAATCACTTCAGGGTGAAAAGGCGGAATTGCCGAAGGCAAAAACCGTAGAGGAGCAAAGCAGCAAAGCGGCAAACGTGCGACGAGAGCAAGCAGCCGAGCGAGAGCCAGCGCCATCCTCTGCCAATATGGCACCCATAGTCCGGACGGCTCGTAATACGATTGATATCCGGGGGAGTCGGGTGGCAGATGCCGAAGTGGTCGTCGAACGGGCGATCGCCACAGCACCAGCGGGTCCGATGTGGATCATTCACGGTCATGGCACCGGCAAACTCAAACGAGGGATTCAAGAATTTTTGAAACAACACCCTCAAGTCTCGCGCTTTGAAGCCGCAGAGCAAACCGATGGCGGTACAGGCGTTACCGTTGCTTATATTGATTAGCGCGAATTACGCGAATGTTGGGAGGGCGCGGCGTTGCCGCGCCCTCCCAACATTCCTTCAAGCTCAATTTGATGGCTGATCCTGAGCTTTTGCCAACTAATAAACTGTCCTCAGAGGCGATCCCAACCCGTTCAGGCTAGTGTTTAATTTAAGACATACACGACCCTTACAACGTTTGGGTCTGATCGCAATCGTCAGGTTTGTCAAGACGGAAGGCGATCGCAGCCAGCACCAACAGAGTGTTTGAATCGCCACCTGTTTCAAGACTCGTAACCAACCCACCGGGACATCTTTTATTTCATATCCTGAAACTATGCCTTCCAGCATCAAGTCGCCAACACCGCAACCTGCTTGGGAACAATTCCCAGTCACAGAGCCTCTCGATCCTGATCAACTAGATAACATCAAAGCTCAACTAGATTTGGTGTTGCTGTCCCTGGAGGCGCTTGCTGGAATTGGCTCAGAAGCCATGCTCCAGGCGGCAGCAGACTTAGGTCTGACCAACATCGTCGCAGATCGAGTTTCCCTCTGGCGATTACGGCAATCTAGCCCATTGCGCAAAGGGCACGGTCGCAAACGACTGGATGTAGAAGAGGCACGCACACTGGTCTTGATCATTTGTCATCTGGCAAAACAACATCAAGAGCTGATCCGCCGAGCGGTCGGGTTATTGGAACAACTTGCCGAACAAGATCGCCCACCCCATCAGGTTGCCTTATTGGGTGATTATTTAGACAACTTCAGCAATACCTACCAGGAGCGCATGGAAGACGGCGACGAAACCCATGCCGATCAGCTCAGCAACCTGGCACTCAAACTGCTGATTGACCTGATGTTTTACAGCGGTTCCCAGGGTGTACGACGGCTATGGATGGCATTACTCGACCGTTCTAAATAAACCGCTCTAAATCTATTAGAAATGTTAAGTTTTGAGTGTTAAGTTTTATCTGTGAACCCTGAGCTATGAGCTGTTAGGCTTAATTCTGACTGGCATTTCTCTAAATCGTTGAATCCGCCTTTTCCCCGTTTTTTCCTTATCCTTTCCCTACAGTCCCGATGCCTACCTCCGTTCTCCGTCGATATACACCTCCAACTTGCACGCTGGAAATTGTGGCGGCAGGTTCACCGTTGTCTCGTTGGACGGATCGTCCGGTCGTTAAAAATTTACATTTTCATCTCAGCTTTGATGATCCCCGCTTGATTCATGAGGATCATGTGACGTTACAGGGCGATCGCGTTCAACTAGAAGCCTTATGCGAATCGGTCACGGGCTACGTTCAGCAGTTGCTCGACCCCGACTATAGTTCATCTGGCTTGCAAATTGCTCCAGCCGCGATTAATTCAAACGGTGGCGTCTCTCGCATCAATAAACCAGGTGAACCGTTGAGAGTCGTTGGCAGTTCTACTGCGGGTGCAAGTGCAAACCATCGATTTGCCGCAAATGATGCTGGAATTTACCTCACGTCCAACAGTCTGATCAAACATGAGTTGTTTTTAGGGTCACTGGCAAATGAGGTGTCCGGTCCCTCCATCCAGCTTAGTGCCCTGCAATTGTTTGATCTGGCGAATGCACTGGATGAATATGCTGCCGACCTTCTGGCATTACCGGCGCTGGGGAAGACTAGCAGTTTAGCATCAAGACGATGGTTGCAGGCGGTCGCCGTGTTGGTGTTAGCAGTAGGGGTAAGCACGTCGATCTTTAAATATGTGACGGATCTATCGGCACCTTCACCCCAAACCGCAACAACAGAAAGTGCAACGAGTACGGCACAGGCACCCGCCGATGAGACATTGGGTAACGCCAAGCAACCGGCACCTTCTCGTACAGCAACACGCATTCCTCCAGATTTACGCCCCTTGCCCCCTGCCGCACTCAGCCGTCCGACGCAACCGGCTGCCCGTCCTAATCAACCGGCTACTACCCCTGGGCGTGCCCCGGCAGGAAGACGACCCGCACCCTCGACCCCAGCCAATGGCAATCAGCAAGGCAACCAACAAGGCAACCAACAAGCCCGACCCATCCCGGCATTGCCATCTCTGGCTCCGGTTTCACCCCAAATAGCGACTGCCCCACCCGCCACAGCCAATGGTAGTGGGCGATCGCCTCAAACGTTTTCGTTAGATGAATCGCAAGGCTCCTCCAGCGTGCCAACGGCTCGGGCAATTCCGGGGCAAGGTGCGAACGGATCGGCTTCTGCGGATTTAGCACCCTCGTTAGAATCACAAAATCCAGCCTCACTCTCCACCATTCCACAACCTCAAGCGGCTCCTGAAAATCAAAGTGTGACGGCTTTTGACGTCATTCCACAGGTGGCAGAAGCACGAGACATGATTCAACAATCCTGGGTGCCACCGCAAGCGTTAAATCAAACCCTGGAATATCGCTTGTTAATTGGTGCCGATGGGTCGATCTTGCAAATTACACCCCTAGGCGAAGCCTCGCGGATCTATTTCGATCGCACAAGCATTCCCACAGTTGGCAGTGCGTTTGTGTCACCCCTGTCGTCAGGTCAAAGCGCTCGCATTCGCCTGGTCTTAAGTCCAGATGGGCGAGTGCAGTCCTTCCTGGAATCACTCAATTAAGGAGATTTCTAAGCAGCGGTGCTTTGTTCCTGCGGCCAGCCTCGCCACAGGCGAACAGCAGTTGGTGGGGTGATTGCTTGACGCAGGGCTTCCCATTCGTCCATTAAATACTCGTCATCAAGCATGACGGTTGAGTCATGCTGTTCCTCTTTGAGGACGGCAAAAATATGCAAACCGATTTTAAGCTCCAAATACCGCAGTTGCGGTTCATAGCCTTGCTGCTCTAATAAAGCGAGAATCTCGGAAGGATGCTCAACTTCACTTAAATCGATTCCCAGAATGATCTGTCCTGGTTTGGCTCCCGGTCGCATCTTTAAGGCTTTGACTTGCTCGGTGGCGTTCATCGTTCGCGTTCCTCAATCTATACCCAATTTACTCGATCGGGTTTGATTCAAAGATACAACGATACATCTGATTTTGCCCCCGGCGCATCTGGCTAGGTTGCTTAACTTTAACCAGTTGCACACCGTCCCGCTCAGCTATTTTCTGACAGAGCCACTCTGCTTCTTCTGGACTAGCAGCAATGATCGGCTCATCATATTGCTGTGGTTGCTCGTCAAGGTTTTCTGGATCAGTGAGCATTATTGATATCCTTTATGCTGGTCAATTATATGCAAATTGAAATTGGACATCTTTATTTTTGTAAATCAGCTTTTCTATAAATTTGTTCAAAAAGCGATCGCCTAGTCTAGGAAAGATTAACTCCAAAGCAATAATGAATAGTCGCTTCAGCCTTAACACGGCGATCGCTTTTCTACTACTTATTCACTGCCTCCACAAAGCGAGTTAGCATCCAAAGAACAAAGCCAAGCGCAACGAGGAGAAGACTTGCTCCTCCATAATCCACTAATGCCTTGATAACAGTGGGATCAAGTAGAAGTTGAGGTTCGATAGAGAGAATAGTGCCAGTAGTGGCTGTGTCTTGAGACTGGACCGGCATGTTACTTTGATCTTGAGTCATATTGACCTCTTATTTTTATTTGGTTAATGGATTTACAAGATCTGCCCGATGCTTCCCGGCGGTAGGCAGATCTTGTTTTTGCGGGTTCTGAAGAACCTTGTTAGCTCTAGTGTGAAAGCAATCAGTCCTAAAGCCACAACAAATTGGCTTATAAAGTCCGACTTCGAAAAAATTTTTTCTGTGTCAGATTGCGATCGCTTATGCCATAAGGATCTCCCGTGATTGATGATTTTCACTATAGACAAGCTTTGTCTATAGCTCAAATTCCTTTGAAAGAAGCGCCAAATTACTCCTTACCCGTCTGAAGCTGCTAAATTATGCTGAAACGCAAGCTGAAATGAATAACATTACTGACCTCTTCAAATTTCAGCTATCCTTTGCTCAGATTTGACAAATCAATACTCTTATGTATGATTTTCTTTTTGTTATTCTCATCAGAGAATATAAGAAATAGCTATTCTCCCTACTCTCATCTTTGGCACACACGACATACAACCCAGAAATCAGCGTTCTAAATTTCGTCTTCTTAAAGTGACAGAATGAAGATGAAGAGCGTTAGATCTCTGATAGATTTTCCGACGAGTACGTCAACGACAAACCCCACTCATTTTCAAAGCGAAGAAACAAAGGAATGAGACATAAAATTCAATCGCTGAAAACACTATGGTGACTCTGTCAACCCAACGAGACTGGCAACCAATTATTCGAGAGTTTGCAGCGGCAATTGGTCAAGCCAATGTGATCCAGCGTCGCGAAGAACTCCTGGTGTATGAATGTGATGGGTTGACGAGCTATCGCCAACGACCTGCGGTCGTGGTGTTGCCCAAAACGACCGAGCAAATCGCAGACATTCTAAAAATTTGCGATCGCCATCAGATTCCCTTTGTGGCGCGTGGGTCTGGTACAGGACTGTCTGGCGGGGCGCTGCCTATAGAACACTGCGTTCTCATCGTCACTTCACGGATGAACCAGATCTTAGAAGTCGATTTAGAAAATCAACGGGTCGTCGTCCAACCGGGTGTGATCAACAATTGGGTAACCCAAGCGGTCAGCGGCTCCGGGTTTTATTATGCGCCTGACCCATCCAGCCAAATCATTTGCTCCATTGGTGGCAATGTGGCAGAAAATTCGGGCGGCGTTCACTGCCTCAAATATGGCGTCACGACTAACCATGTCCTGGGTCTGAAACTGGTACTACCCGACGGATCTGTGATCGATGTCGGCAATAAACTGCCAGAGATGCCGGGATATGACCTTACAGGCGTATTTGTTGGCTCGGAAGGAACGCTGGGCATTGCCACTGAAATTACCCTGCGGATTCTCAAAGTGCCAGAAGCTATCCATGTGCTTTTAGCCGACTTTACCAGCGTTGAAGCAGCGGGGCAAACCGTTTCTGATATCACCAGTGCTGGCATCATTCCCGCTGGCATGGAAATGATGGACAACTTCAGCATCAATGCAGTGGAAGATGTGGTAGCAACCAATTGCTATCCCCGTGATGCCACTGCCATTTTGTTGATCGAACTGGATGGGTTAGAAGTTGAAGTGGCAACCAATAGCAAACGGGTAGAAGCCATCTGTTTTCAGAATGGTGCCCGGAACGTCCGAACAGCTACGGATCTGGAAGAACGCCTTACCCTTTGGAAAGGACGCAAAGCTGCATTTGCTGCTATGGGTAAGATTAGCCCTGATTACTATGTGCAAGATGGCGTCATCCCCCGCACCAAGCTGCCCTATGTACTCAACCAGATTGCGGCGTTGGGTGAAAAACATGGGTATCGGGTTGCCAATGTGTTTCATGCCGGGGATGGCAATCTCCATCCGCTGATTCTCTACAACAATTCCATTCCCGGTCAGCTAGAGCAAGTTGAAGCGCTGGGGGGCGATATCCTCAAGCTGTGTGTGGAAGTGGGGGGCAGCATTTCGGGTGAACACGGCATTGGGGCAGACAAGCGGTGCTATATGCCAGAAATGTTTACCGAAGCCGATTTAGAAACCATGCAGTTTGTCCGGCAGGTATTTGATCCCAAGCAGATCGCCAATCCTGAAAAAATATTTCCGACTCCACGCACCTGTGGAGAAGCCGCCAAGGCGATCGCCCATCAACAGTTCCCCCATGTAGAACGGTTTTAAGTGGAGCTATAGCAACTGTCTCGACAGTTGAATCAGGAGGTTGTGTGAGAACCCGCGCGGAGCGCGGGTTCTCACACAACCTTTGTTCCAATCAACCCTCAACTGCTGTATTAAAAAAGGGGAGTTGCGCGATGCGCAACTCCCCTTTTTTAAGGATTATGGACTTGGCCTTAATGAATTTGAGAAATTACACGCGCCATCTCAAAATCGTTTGCGGTTAAGCCACCCGCGTCATGGCTGGTTAACGTCACTGTCACCTTATTGTAGGAAATTGCCAGATCGGGATGATGTCCGGCAGCTTCAGCAGGTTCGACCATACGATTGACAAAGGCGATCGCCTCAACAAAGTCTTTAAATTTTCGCAGACATCGAATTTCTTTGCCTGCGAGCGTCCAATCCGTTAATTGGGCAATCCGCTCTTGAATTTCAGCATCATTAAGCAATTGAGCCATCGATTAAAACCCTGAACTCGACAAAATTTGCTGAAAAAAGTTGTTTAAAAAAACTATCCGCTCTTACCCAAAGCGATCGAGCCGAAACTTTCACACTTTATAAAGGTAAGAGCGGTCTAGCGGGTCTTTAAGGTTGAGACTTGACTGCCAGGAGGAACTAAGAGAAGCCTACCCAGCGAAGCTCTAGAGAAAGGTTTCTCAGAGGTTTGAGTCAGCTCTTATCGAACGGCCCTGGCGCACAGCCAGCTAACCTCAACCTTCAGACCCATGCGTATACTACTATCTTGCATGGGCATCACCTCCTTGTTCCCTAACGGTTTTACTAGAAACATGGAATGCTAGATGTCTAACACTGATGTCACTATAGCATAGGGATTTTTGGGTGTGACCAAGGGAAAACAATGATTTGAAGAAACAGATCCAGGGTTGCAGATTCTAGTGTTGCAAACACGAAATTTTGCAACATGGGGGTTTGGGGGCTGCGCCCCCAAGAGGGGGTAAAACCCCCTCCACCCCCTCTAAAACTTTTAAATTGGTGTACTATAGCGCTGGTTGATTCAGTACGGTGTTGTGGGGCGCTCCGCGCCCCACAACACCGTTTCTGTACTTAACGAACTTGCATACTGCTATAGAGTCTGTTTTAAAAGTTGTTTTTTCGTGCGCAAAGCGCAGTTTCAGTGCGTGAACGCAAAAAGCAATGCCGTTGCCCATCGGGCAACGGCATCGCTTTGATTAACAGAGGTTCAGACCTTACAGTGCGTTACCACGAGGTAGAACTTCTTCAGGGAATACAAAGTGTTCGTGAGGCTGATCTTGAGGAGCCATCCAAGCGCGAATCCCTTCGTTCAACAAAATGTTCTTGGTGTAGAACGTTTCAAACTCGGGGTCTTCTGCCGCTCTCAACTCCTGTGAGACAAAGTCATATGCCCGTAGGTTCAATGCCAAGCCGATGATGCCGATGCTTGCCATCCACAAACCCGTCACAGGTACAAATAACATGAAAAAGTGCAACCAACGCTTGTTGGAAAACGCAATCCCGAAAATCTGTGACCAGAATCGGTTTGCCGTCACCATCGAGTAGGTTTCTTCTGACTGCGTCGGATTGAAGGCGCGGAACGTGTTTGCCTTATCGCCATCTTCATACAAGGTGTTTTCTACCGTTGCACCGTGAATCGCACACAGCAACGCACCGCCCAATACACCTGCCACACCCATCATGTGGAATGGGTTGAGCGTAAAGTTGTGGAACCCTTGCACGAAAATGATGAAGCGGAAAATGGCGGCGACTCCAAAGCTAGGAGCAAAAAACCAGCCCGACTGTCCCAAGGGGTACATCAAAAACACAGATGTAAAAACAGCAATCGGTGCTGAAAATGCGATCGCGTTGTAAGGACGAATCCCCACTAAGCGAGCAATTTCAAACTGCCGCAGCATGAAGCCAATCAGGGCGAAGGCACCATGTAAGGCAACAAATGTCCACAGACCGCCCAGTTGACACCAACGGGTGAAATCCCATTGAGCTTCAGGACCCCACAAGAACAGCAAGGAATGCCCCAGGCTGTTC
>NZ_JBSLYH010000046.1:0-62249 GCF_055793305.1 Calyptranema fuscum S582 | reverse complement strand
TACCATTGCCTTAGAGTTATCTGCCGAATGCCGCGCCCGTACAAGCAGAAGGCTGAAATTAAGATGTAATTTCCTCCGTAGGGGCGTGGCATTCGGTAAAAAGTCTTTACCATTGCCTTAGAGTTATCTGCCGAATGCCGCGCCCGTACAAGCAGAAGGCTGAAATTAAGATGTAATTTCCTCCGTAGGGGCGTGGCATTCGGTAAAAAGTCTTTACTATTGCCTTAAAGTCATCTGCCGAATGCCGCGCCCGTACAAATAAAAGGCTGAAGTTGCCGATCTTATTTAATTCACGATCCTGAGCTGTAATGACGATTCGAGTCAGTTTACATATTCAGTCTTTAAAAGCCTCGTCAAGAGGCTTTTTGTTTATGTAACACTATGCGGGTTGATTCAGTATTGTGCTGTGGGGGCAAAACTTGTGATTTAAAAACATAATCAGATTAGCGTTATCAGATTAGCATTTTGTCGAGAGCGTGAGTAGAATAGTTGCGTTCTAGTGTTCATTGTTGCTAGCTTATTTTGCAAGCTTATGTTCATGAAAAGCCATGACTAAAGACAATCAAAATTCTACTCAAAATGATGCTGAGATAGATAAAGTACTATTGATTGACTTAGAAAATTGTCCTGATCAGATTCATCAATTACAAGCAAAACTAGATCAATTCTCGCAGGTTGTGATTTGCTATGCGCAAACCGGAGCAAGAATCCCTCTTGACTGGTTGATCCCGTTAAGTGAAACGGTAAGTTCAAATAAATTAAGAATTTTTAGAATGACAAGTGGAGGTAAAAATGCAGCAGATTTTGGTATTTGCTTTTTTGCCGGTGTTCTAATGCAACAGTTAGCCAAAGAAACCCACTTTGCAATCATTTCAAATGATAGCGATTTAGACCACGTTGTAAATTTGCTCAAAAGTCAAGGACGTTCTGCTGAACGCATAGGTACCCATAAGGATGAAAAGAAAACTACCCAAGCCAAAGAATCTGCTGCGTTAAATTCCCCCATCCAAATCTACTGCACACATCTCATTAGCCACAGTAAACATAGACCTGCCAAGAAAGATACTTTACTAAATAGTATTAAGAATAAGTTCAAAGATAATCCTGAGGCAGCGGTAGAAGTTTTTAAATTATTAACAGCGCGAGGTGCGGTCAAAGTTTCAGAGAATAAGGTATTGTATGACGACAAAAAGATAAAAGAACTTGCAAATCAATCCTAATGTTTTAGGAAAATGGAAACGATTGAAAACAGCGATAGTGATCCTATTTGATTCGTGAAAATGTTCAGTTGAAAATGATCCGGCTTGAAAGCGATCGCTTTTAAAACGGATTTAGGATCGCTATATAACGCTTCTAAATGGGTTGTAAGATAAGCGGGTTGATAGTCTGCCTCAATCTGAAACACAAGGGCTGGGGTTGATCTGGGCGATCGCCTCTGCCACTGCAAAATCGAGAGCGGTTAAACCTCCGGCATCGTGGGTTGTCAGGCTGATGCCAACGCGATTATAGGAAATCATTAAATCGGGATGGTGTCCGGCAGCTTCGGCAGGTTCGACCAGACGATTAACAAAAGCGATCGCCTCTACAAAATCGACAAATTGGTAGGTGCAGGAAAGTTGCTGTCCATCGCTGCTCCAACCAGGTAACTGAGGCAATTGCTCAGCAATTTCTGCTTCACTTAAGCGTTGTAACGTATTGGCAGCCACAGGGCGATCGCAAACGGTACACATCAAGATGGCGATCGCCATGCCCCACCGAGGTAAATATGCCAATTTTTTTAGCATAGACAATGAACTTGAATTGAATCTGAATTGAAAAGAGCGAGATCGATAGATCTGTGGATTTCTTGGTAAGGTTTGAAATAGAAGGCTGAGATGCTCTTATGCTACATCTCTAAGGATCGTGAATTTAATAAAACCAAAGATTTATGTTTGGAAGCGCGGCGGAGCCGCGCTTCCAAACATCAACTTCCAGATTTTATTTAATTGCTGATCCTAAGTGGCAACTCTAGCCCAAAAAATTGCGCGATCCACCCATTTGCCTTCGTTAACATTCATAGTTGCCTAAATTGGGGCTAATGGGTTCGATAGCTCGCTCTAGACACCGTATTTCAACCGCTAGCGTTGGATAACGATTGAAACCATTGAAATTGTAGAGGATTTAGAAATGCGTCCGTTTAGATTGGTGACTCAACTCGTTGTAACAGGCTTATTGGCGATCGCTCTGAATCAACCCGTCCAGGCTCAGACCGAAATTCGTCGGGGCATTTTGCCTTTCAACCAACTCATTGCTCTTTCTCAAGATAGTTCCACGACGCTGTCTCAAGGGTTCCTGGCAGATCTTCAGGTCGATCGCAACTTTAATGGAGACTTTCAAACCGTTTTCAATACAGCCGCGAATATTTTGAATAACTACACAGTGGTCAGCCGAGGCGGGTATTTCCCTGAAAATGCAGGTATTCCCAGAGAGCAACAACTGACGACTGCGGAAGCCGTGTACTACATTTTTGAGCTAGAGAATGGCAACCAACTCTATCTCTACCGTTCGCCCACCGAAAATACGTCACGGTACTTCATTCGGCAAGCCACCGATAGCGTGATGATGCAATAAAAGTGATCTGAATAGTTGATTTTGCCTGACCTTCGGTCAGGCAAAATCAACTATTCAGATCGCCTTTAAAGATGCCGGTTTTAAGAGAACCCCTTGTTTTGTCTAGTGGGAACGCAGGGAGAAACACTCGTTGGGTGGATAGGCGTCGGCGTGGGTTTGCTTCCAGTGCAACAGTTCCATCAACTGGGTATCGGTAAAATCATCGACCACCAACGTTGCCCCGATCGCATAGAGGTCATCGGGGTCGTGGGTAGAAGCAATTCCCACCGTGAGAATTCCGGCATTTACCGCCGACCGCAATCCCGATGGCGAATCTTCAAAGGCGATCGCATGTTCGGGCAATACGCCCAATCGACTCAGTCCCAGTTGATAGGGCAAAGGATCGGGTTTGCCCATGGCTAACTCATCGCCCAGAATTACGATCGGGAATGTTGCGTCTAAGCCCAGCGATCGCAACATAAACTCGGCATTCGCACGCGGGGCATTGGTGACAATGGCTTTTTTCAATGCCTGCTGTTCAACCCAGGTCAATAGCTCCAGCAATCCCGGCAACGGTGACATGTCTTGCGATCGCTGACGAAAGGTTGCTTCTTTCAATTGGCTTAACGCTTCTGCGGCATCCGGCGACAACTGCGGCAACAGATCTTGAGCAATTTCTAGATTGCGCCGACCGCTAAAGTGCTGTTGATAAAATGGGCGATCGATGTCTAAGCCATAGTCTCGCAGCAGTTCTTGCCAGGTCTGGAAATGAATCGGATCCGTATTGGCTAGTGTTCCATCCAGATCAAATAGCAATGCACTCAGCATAATGCTCCCGTTTTAAACACACCGTCGGACTCGTAACCTCAGCATCACAGCTGCATGAACCTTAAAGTCTTGTTGAGCGCGACGGCTCCGCCGTCGCGCTCTCAAAAAAAATATTAACCAAACGTTGACCCGTTCCAGCCCCACATATAGCCTTTGGCATCGGCAAATTCAATATAGGTGCGGTTCGTAGGAATGCCCAATGACTGATTTACTTTTTGGCAAAAATCCTGACTCATTGCCTGGGTCTGACTCGAACTCATTGACCCCACGCTTTTGATTTCTATATAACAAGCGGGATCAGTGGTGCCACCAAAGGTCATAGCCACATCTGGTTCAAATGCCGTCATCACATAGGATTCGGGCTTACCCGTATGTTTGGCTAGACTTGCCGACAATTGCTTTAGCATCGCTTCGACTGCCGCTGGTTCAGGGGCAGAGACCGAAGCTTGAACTTTAATCAATGGCATCGTTTTCTCCTTTACCCGCCGTACTGCCAACCTGTGCTTTCCAACAGCAATGGCTCTCCTTCGCGATGGATGCCGGAAGCAATCACTTCACCGACAAAAACGGTATGGTCGCCCTTTTCCACCGATCCCACCACCTGGCATTCGACGTAGCCCAGTGAATCGGAGATGATCGGACAGCCCGTTTCACCCAAATAAAAATCAACGTCTTCAAACTTATTGCCAACCCGTCGCATCGGTTTGAAGAACTTTTGTGCCATTTCTTTTTGTCCGGCTTCTAAAAAGCTCAGGGCAAAGACCTGGCTGGACAGGATCATGGCATGGGAAATTGATTTTTGATTGACGCAGTTAACCACCAAAGGTGGGGCAAACGATGCCTGCATCACCCAGCTGGCGGTAAATCCGTTCACTTCATCCCCATCTTTGACGCCGCAGATATAGAGTCCATGAGGAATCTTCCGCAACATTACTTTCTTTGCCTGTTCGTCTAGCAAGACTCTACCCCTTTGAAATACAGGTCAATCCATTCAGTAGCGCTGATTTTAGGAACAGCTTAAACATGAACCCCTTAGTTATAGGTTCAACGTGTCCCTGTGTTCAGCCATGCCACACCTTTAAGTTTAGTATCAAACTTTATCAAGATCGGTGAATGAAGGCGCGGAATTATTGCACTATCTATAAGGAACTGGGCATTGCTGAAGTGGGCGATGAATTGGATGATGACCCCTGCGGGTCTACCGTCAAATTCATGACTGAACCCCAGCAATGTCAGGCGTTGGATATGAGAAATTGGCGATCGCCAGCGAGGCAACACACCCATGCGAATTAAAATTGTCGAAAAATTTGACAGTCACTTTACACTCGAACCGACCGCAAAGGACACGTTATTCGCCTTGCTCAGAAGTGACGCCTTCCTTCAGCAAGTGTGCCAGCAGGTCAATGCTGCCGCTTCCACAGAGCCTCCCTGCCAACAGGTTGAATTTACAGAACTGCTATTTCAACCCACACCCTATACCCTCGAAGCGACTAAGGGCATGCCACCCGAGTATGAGATCTATCTCGACTCTCCCGCTCATGTCATCGTCAACGTTCCACCCAATTTCATGTTTAAGGCAAAAATTTTCCAGCCCAGTCGCCTCTGTGCCATCTATCAAGTGCATAGAGGCTAGAGACGCAGTGCGTCTCCAGTCCCTATTCACCGACGTTTCTATCCCCTTTTATCGTTTTTCCCATGACTTCCGACACGACTACTCCCTCACTTGCCGATCTTGAGTTCATCACTTACATCAACGAAGACGGGCTGATGACCGACCAGTTTGATGGCAAGGTGGGGGTCTATGCGATTTTTGATGACACCAAAACCCTTCAGTTTATTGGCTATTCGCGGGATGTATCGCTCAGCCTCAAGCAGCATTTGGTGAGGCGACCGCAGCAGTGTTATTGGGTCAAGGTGCAGACCATTCAACGACCGAGTAAGACGATTTTGGAAGGCATTCGCGATCGCTGGATTGCAGAAAATGGCAGCACACCGGCTGGCAATGGCGTCGATGAAGGATTGTGGAATCAGGCGATCGCCGCTAAAGATCAAATGACCTCAGCCGAAATAGCCGCATACGAATCGAGCGATGATCTGGGTCGGGTCAAAGCCTTAAAGCAGGTTTCGCGTCGAGTTGAAGCAGAAATTTTTGCGGTGTTAGACGCGCGTGGCGTGAAGATGCAATTTCGCTTTGATCCCAAGCTCAAAGAAGAAGGATTGCTGAGCCTGAAATAACGGCAGCACTCCATCCATCTACCTATTTTCAAGGGACAGCGACCCAAGTCAATACCATCCCAAGCAAAGAGAGGGCGGGTGCCTCCGGCACCCGCCCTCTCTTTGCTTTACTGACTTTGGGTATAGCGGTACGCATTAGGGTTAGGACGGGGTGCAGGGGTGGAACCCCTGCGTGGGGGCGGTGCCCCCACCCCCCGATGTCCTAACTAGATTGCGTAGAACCATATGAATTTGAGCGTGACCCCGAAGGGGTCACGCTCAAATTCATACATTATTAAGCCATGCCCACACAACCTATCCCATCGTGACGGTGCCGATGGGGCAACCTACACCTGTGCCACCTAAACCGCAATAGCCACCAGGATTTTTGGCAAGATATTGCTGATGATAGTCTTCGGCGTAGTAAAACTCAGGAGCAGCCAAAATTTCGGTTGTAATGTTGCTATATCCTGCTTTGCTCAGTTCAGCCTGAAACATTTCTTTCGTGGCTTCTGCCGCTTGCTTCTGCGCCTCAGAATAAACGTAAATGCCCGAACGATATTGAGTTCCGACATCATTGCCCTGCCGCATCCCTTGCGTCGGGTCGTGGCTTTCCCAAAATACCTTTAATAAAGCATCGTAGCTGATGACATTGGGATCAAAAACAACGCGCACAACTTCGTTATGTCCGGTCATGCCACTACAAACTTCCCGATAGGTCGGGTTGGGTGTGCTGCCTGCGGCATAGCCCACAGAAGTGCTGTAAACTCCTTCGAGTTGCCAAAACTTGCGTTCTGCACCCCAAAAACAACCCAACCCAAATAATGCCAACTCCATCCCCTGAGGAAACGGGGGCTGAAGCGGGTTGCCATTGACAAAGTGTTTAGCAGGCACGGGCATTGCTTCGGTCCGACCTGGTAATGCTTCGGCGGGAGTAGGCAACGATAATTTTTTACCCAATCCAAATAAACCCATTGTTCTGTTCCTAATTTTTTAAGACTTTCTGGTGTTGCTTTAGTACGGGAATGAAATCAAAGGTGAAACGGTTGGTTTCCCGTTCAACTTCTTCCCTAAAATCAGCCATGCCAATTTTCTTTACACTGCTTAACACAGTTGTTATTTTGATTCTACTTCAGGGTTCTGAGCGATCGCTGAGAGTAAAACGAAGAATCTCTTAGAAATCCAATGAATCTCCACAAAATTGTAGTTCCATTAACATCTCGGGTCAGACCAAGTAAGCTTAACTAATTCTCAACTCACCCTAGAATGCATAAAGGAATCCAGGAGTCAACCCCTATGGTTCAAATTCCAACCTGTACCCGCCGTCGTGCCCTATATTTTATGAGTGGGGTTGCCAGTAGCTTAGCCTTACCTGCCTGTACCCAATCTTCACCCACGACAACCATTGCAACATCGCCTACACCCTCTACGACTCCAGAGGCAACCTCTGACGAACCGCTGAAAGTGGTGACCGGCAGCACTTTGTGGATTGGTTACACACCGTTATATGTGGCATTAGAAAAAGGATTTTTTCTAAAAGAAGGGTTGGATTTAGAGTACAAGGTGCTGAGTTCGAGTGGGGAAGGTGATGCTGCCTTTGCTGCCGGACGCCTGGATGGTCAAAATACCGTCACCTCTGAAGCCGTAGCGCTGGCGGCTAAAGGGCAAGACTATCGCATCATTCAGGTGGCAGATAGTTCGCTGGGTGGCGATGGCATTTTGGCACGCAATAGTGTTGCAGACGTGGCGGACTTCAAAGGCAAAGAAATTGCGGTGGATGTCGGGGGGGTGAGCCACTTCTTTCTGTTGCAGGTGCTGAAGGAAGCCGGACTGTCAAACGACGATATCACCATTATCAACCTCACCCCCGATGCGGCAGCAGCAGCCTATCAAGCCGGACGGGTAGATATTGCCGTGACCTATTCACCCTTTTTGAAACAAGCCAATGATGCCCAACCCGATGGACGGATTATTTACGACACCTCCAAGATGCCGACGGCAATTGTTGATGTGTATGTCTTCAATACTCAGTTTGTGGAAGAGCATCCTCAGGCAATCGAAAGCTATGTTAAAGGAATCTATCAGGCGATCGCCTTCATTAAAAGTAACCCTGAAGACGCCTATGCATTGGCGGGCAAATGGCTAGAGCTGTCGCCTGAGGAAGTAGAGGTCGAGTTACAGGGGGTAGATTTAACCAGTCTGGAGAATAATTTGAAGATGCTCGCTCAACCCGACAGCGGCATTTACATCGTCAACCATATGAACGATCTGGGGAATTTCCTCAAAGATCAGGGGCAAATTCCAGAAGCCCCAACCCTGGAGCAGTTGAAACAATTAGTTGATCCAACCTTTATCAAAGCCGTTGCAGAGACTTAGGATCACAAATTAATTAAAACCCAGACGTTTATTTTTGGAAGCGCGGCTCCGCCACGCTTCCAAAAATAAATCTTCGGTTTTATTAAATCTACGATCCTTAGATCTGATGGTGCAGAGCTTGTGTGGGGAATCATGGCAACGCCGCGATTCCCCACACAAGCTTTCTGGGTTGATTCTCAGTGGCGATCCGATGCTATCAGCGGCCGACAATTGGCAAGGAGACTGTGCAGCTCGACCACAGAACCAATCACAGCGATCGCCGGTGCAGCAAAGCCAGTGGCTTCAATTTTGGCGACGATGGTGCTAAGGGTGGCGATTAACTCTTCCTGTTCGGGGCGCGTGCCCCAGCGCACCAGTGCGATCGGGGTGTCGGGAGATAAGCCTGCGGTCAGCAGTTCTTCGACAATATTCGACATATTGTGGATGCCCATATAAACCACGATGGTTTCAGAGCCGTGGGCGATCGCCTGCCAATTGACCGACGGACGGTATTTTCCTGCCGACTCATGCCCGGTAACAAACGTGACCGATGAACTGTGATTGCGATGGGTCAAAGGGATGCCCGCATAGGCAGGAGCCGCAATGCCAGAGGTAACTCCTGGCACCACTTCAACCGGAATTCCGGCATTCACCAAATCTTCCATTTCCTCACCGCCGCGCCCGAAGACAAAGGGATCGCCCCCCTTGAGCCGAACGACTACCGCATGGGCTTTGGCTTTATCAATCAGGAGTTGGGTGGTTTCTTCTTGAAACAAAGAATGCTTGCCCCGCCGCTTACCTGCATTGATCTGTTCTGCCTGTGGGTTGATCATCGCCAGGATTTGCGAACTGACTAAAGCATCGTAGACCACGACATCGGCATGTTCCAGCAATGTCTTGCCTTTCAACGTAAACAAACCTGGATCTCCTGGTCCCGCACCCACGAGGTAAACTTTGCCCAAAGGTTGCTGCATGAGGTAGTTCTAAATAGCGTGTAATTGAATTTCAGTGTAACGTTTGGCTGAATCGGACAAACGTTTCAGGCTGTACAGATTGCAGAAATAGTTTAATACTCATGCACAATTTACAAACTGTTACAAACGTCACATTCTCTACGGTTGGGGCTGATGATGTTCGACATCATCAACTGTCAAGCTCTTTTCAGTTGCTCAATGACTAACCGCGCCAGTTGATCAGTTGCGCCCAAGGGGTTTGCCAGGTGGAATTGCACGGTCGGAAATTGCTGAGAGAGGACGGCGACTTTTGCGGCGATCGCCTCTGTGATGCCTCCGGCAAATAGCAAATAGGGCACAATGGCGATATCGCGACAGCCCTGTTGGATCAGATGCTCGACCTGGGTTTCTAGACTGGGTGCAACCGCCCAATAAGCTGTCAACGCCTGAAGTTCATCGGCGATCGCCTCCACAGGTTGGTTGCCCCCCGACCGCCGACTGCCGTGTGCCATCAAGATCATCGCTGCGCCATCCGGCACCCTTGCCTGTTCAACAAACAGGGTTTTCAGTCGCGGATGGCAGCCTAAATAAGGACAAAGCTTTAAAGCAATAGCATCACCAACGGCCTGACGAGCGATCGCCATTTCTGCCGGGATATCATCCATCACATGCACACCGGGCAAGAGAAACAACGGCAACACGTTGATCTGGCGATAGCCTGCCTGTTGTGCCGTTGCCGCAAAGGTTTGGATCTGACAATGCAACGGTTGGGGTCCAAGTTCTAAAACAGCCGTTTCTACCCAGGGTTTGAGGGTTGGTGGGGAAGTCGGAGCGATCGCCATTGCCGTAGTTGCAACAGGAGCATACGCTGATGTGGCGGTGCGCTCACTCATCGCCTCGCGCATTGCCTCACCCATTGCCAGAGCACCCAGTTGCTCAGCGACTTTATCCGCTAAAGACCGGATGGCACGGGGCGATCGCGGATCACGACTTCCATGAGAAACCAGTAGATAAGCTGTATTCAAACTCAAGTGCGTCTCTCACATCATCTAGCGTTAACGCCCATTTTAATCTGCGACTACCGGCAGTGCTGCATCTGGAGATGGATTTGAGCCAGAACTCTGATCCAATTCAGTTACCCCTGTAGAGGGGAAGCATTCGTTAGATAGCCTTTGGTAAATGGCGAAAATCATTATTTGAATGCCTCGTCCCTGCGGTTTGCTGGGATGACCTTTTCTAGAAATCGCCCTGGATAAATTTCGGGTGTTGTGCGAGAGCCGCACGGCTCTCGCACAACACCTCATACTTCACGCATTTGAGCATTGCCAGTAGACCCAATTAAACGTTTTACAACGGGGTGCAGGGGTGGAACCCCTGCACCCCGTTGTAAAGTTTCGTGTTCGCAACACTAGTGTTGCAAACACGAAACTTTACAACATGGGGGTTTGGGGGCTGCGCCCCCAAGAGGGGGTTTTACCCCCTCCACCCCCTCTAAAACTTTTAAGTTGGTGTACTAGTCTGATCAGATTTGGGTTGAACCTGACCTAATTACCATTTGCCAATGTAAACGCAGGGGTCAAGCTGTCATGTGCCAGGAAATGACTGAGGTGAAAAGCCCGATCTTCAGTTTCTAGCAAAATCTTTTCGTAAAGGTGGCGGCTGGCGCGATCGCCCAGACTTTCTGCCTGACCGGCTTGCTGACGCAACACTTTGATGATGGCTTGCTCTGCGGTCAAATCGTTTTGGACCATCTGGCGGCAAGCAAAAATTCCATCACCTTCTGGGGTAAAGCAACACAACTCAGCCAATTTAGCAAAACTGCTGGCGGGCACGCCACCTAAGCCATTGAGCCGCTCACCCAGTTCATGGACATGCTCTTGCACCTCACCGTACCCATCGGAAAAGAACTCATGTAATTGATAAAATTCAGATCCTTCAATGACGAAATGATGTTTTTGATACTGCAAATACAACGCTTGAAAACTAGCCAAAGCAATATTTAGACCTTCACAAACTGCCGTCGTAACATTCAGTTCTAACCCCACAGGATTTTCTTTGACCTGGTCAAATGCTTGCATCAAAAGTGTAGTTTCCGGCATACCTTTCTCCTGAGATTTGCGATCGCAGTTAGACTCGCTGCCTAACAATTCCTAAATGTATCGACCTTAGTCAAATGCGTCAATCTCTAGCAGACTCACAGGAATCGTAAGAGGCTTTTTCTCTAGAATATATTTTTCAAATCTATCAATTTTATTAAGGATCATGAATTCAATAACACCTAATTCTCGGTAAGAGAGCGACGGCTTTGCCATTGCTCTCTCGTAACGAAATTACAAGTTAATTCATCTGAAATCTTAAGGATTAATAATGGCTATTGCTTAATTCAGCTCTGAAATTGAGTGTGGGTGCCGCGCTTTGCGCGGCACCCACACTCAATTTCAGAGTTCAAATCAACAACGCCCAATCATTTAATAAAACTGAAGATTTTTATTGAGCAGCGCGTCGTCGTCACAGTTCTAATGAAAATGCCACACTTTATGCAGCACCCATGCCCAATTTATTTCTTTACAGTCTGAAGATAGGTATAAGATAAGTTAGGCACTCGCCGTAACGCACCATAGATATTTTAATTTCGCGTCCAAGATTTCAGGCGATCGCTAAGCTGACAAACGCGATGCCTGCGTCGAAAAATCTTGTGTTGACCAATACTTTTCTGGATACAATCGGGCGTCGGCAATGTCGCGAATGAGCGTTATTTTTGAGCCAATGTAAGCGTATAGAACATGGACTTCTTCACCACTCAGCAACCTTTGTTTAGAAACTTGCTGCAAGATACATCGGATCAAGGCAGTATCTGGCAAGGTTAACAGGTCGCTGCTCGATGTTTCTTCGATAACAGCCCAAATCAAGTGTATCGTCGAGGTTCCGCTTGGCATGATCTAGACCTCTTTACAAAAAATACTTTCTTTATTTTCACGGTTCATCATTCCCCGACATCCTTCTTAAAAAAGGGCGATCGCGAGAAGTTCCATTCTGCTGTTGAATTGCTCTACATTGCCTCAACTGATAGGCTCACAACAAAGATAGGGATTCGTCTGCCTTCAATTAGGCTCTCTCCTTACTCCACCTCGAAATCCTAGAGTGATGTTCTGAGGCGAGTGATAAATGGCGTTCTAAAAAATTTTAATATTTTCTTTAGATTTGATCTGACTTTCTTAACTTACCGCAACATAATGCGATCGAGCCACCGTGTTGCCATGCCTTCACACAAGGTGACACATTAAATATAGCTTCGCGTATTCACGTTAGATCGTCAGCGGTGTCCCGCACCAGAGTTCTACCCCTGCATCCCGTCTCTACTTGAGTACGTAACAATCTAAATCGCAACCCGATTAAATCTAGCCCTAGCCCTTTAAGCAGTTCAAGATGAGCGGTTTTGATGCCATTGGTCATGAAAAGGTAGATTCTGAACACCCTGATCACCCACAGCAGATCTATTTAAGTCAGTCAATGTCTGCCGTCCAGTCTTCTGCGTCCCTGGCTACCTCCTATTCTGAAACTGTTGCTGGTCGAAATTTTATCCAACCTCATGGCATGTTGTTTGTGCTGAGTGATCCAGACCTTCAGGTTTTGCAGGTCAGTGCTAACACGTCAGTTTATCTTTCTATTCAGGCGCAAACACTTTTGGGGAAAGGATTGGATACGGTACTGGAGGCTTCGCAACTAGCACGAATCCGTCACCACTTACAAGAGCCAACCACAGTTCATTTTCTCCACCTGACTTTACGGAGCCATGACGCCAAACCCATCGCCTTTGATGGTATTCTCCGACGCCTCACAGGCGGCATTTTACTGGAGCTAGAACCTGTAACCTTACCGCCGGAAGATTTTTTCTGTCATCCACAAACCTGGTTGAGTGAGGCGATCGCCAAATTGCACCAGACGGTTGATCTAAACGACAGCCTGCAAACCCTGGTTCAAGATATTCACCACCTGTCGGGCTTTGAGCGGGTGATGGTGTACCAGTTTGATGCCCAGGCTACAGGGGTCATCGTCGCGGAGGCAAAACAGTCTGATTTGCCATCTTATGTGGGAGTCCATTACCCGGCCAGCACTATTACAGAAGCCATGCGGCAGAGTTATGCGCAGGGATGTGTGCGCTATAGTCCCGATTTAAATGCACCTGCGATCGCCCTGGTTTCAATCCCCGATGCAGTTCCATCCCAACCCATTGACCTGACGCTGTCCAGATTGCGCAGCATGGAACCAGATTGTGTCACTGATTATCAACACAAAGGAGTTGGGGCACTTTGGGTAATACCGCTCCTTTACGGTCAAACCCTGTGGGGGCTGATCATCTGCCATCACTCCCGTCCCCATCCGGTGCCCTATGCTATACGCCAAGTTTGCGAATTGGCAGGGCAATTTTTGTCGGCAGAACTGGTTGATAAAGTGAACCAGACCGAACACCATGATCCTATCCAGGTGCGATCGCACCTCTCTACCTTAGTTACAGCTATCTCGCAGAGTGATGATCTGAAAACTGCCCTGCTCGCTTCTGAACCCTGCTTATTGACAATCATTGGGGCAACGGGAGCCGCTGTTTGTTTAAGCGATGAAATCACATTAGTGGGTCATACTCCAACATTGGCTCAGGTTGAGGATCTGCTGAATTGGGTAACTCGAGCTATTAATGAACCGTTATTTCATACGCATTCCCTGCCTGAACATTACGAACCAGCGATCGCCTATCGTGCGATCGCAAGTGGCTTAATGATGCTGTGTATTTCTAAAACCCGGCGACATTATATTCTCTGGTTTCGTCCTGAAGTTTTACAAACAATCGTGTGGGCAAGTCAGCCCCATCCATCCACTTCCATTGACGCAGAGGCAACCGTTAGGCGATCGCCCGATTCAACTTCTGAGTACTGGCAAGAAACAGTACAGTTAACGTCATTACCCTGGAACGCCAATGAGTTAGAAATTGTCAGAACTATCCAGAGTGCGATCGCAATTCAACTCCTCAATCAGACAGAAGCACTGACTCAGACCAATCGTGACTTAGAACGTCGTAATCAAGAGTTAGATTCCTTTGTTTATGCGGTTTCTCACGATCTAAAAGAGCCTTTACGGGGCATTCATAACTTTTCAAATTTGCTACTCAAGGGATATAGCGCTGTTTTAGATGACGTGGGCAGATCTCGTCTCCAAACCGTGGTGCGACTGACCCATCGCATGGAATCACTAATTGATGCATTGCTCAGGTTTTCTCGACTAGGACAAACTGCCCTGGAGCAAAAGCCAACCGATTTAAATTTATTAGTTCATCAGGTCTTAGACAATTTACGCATTAGCTATCCAGAATGGCGACCCACTATTTCAATGCCGCGATCGCTACCCACAATACAGTGTGACCCCATTTTAATCACTGAAGTTTTTACCAACCTGCTGAGCAATGCGATGAAATACAACGACCAGCTAGACCCGTGGGTTGAAATTGGCTATACCAATGAGGCTGTTTTTTACGTCCAAGATAACGGCATTGGCATTCGCGAACGTCATCTGAAAACAGTATTTCAGGTGTTTAAACGATTACACGAACAACATTTATATGGAGGTGGAACAGGCGTAGGGCTAACGATCACTCAAAAGATCATCGAACGTCATGGCGGACGTATTTGGGTGGAATCAACGTACGGTGCCGGATCAACCTTTTATTTCACGCTAGGCTAAACGTAGAGTCGTCACGGTCTCGTATCTAGTTTGGCATAGCTTAACATCGGCATAAGTTTGACCGTGAAACCGAAGGTTTCACGGTCAAACTTATGCCAAAACCAGCCACACTTACAACAATGAATCTTCGGGTTGACTCAATCCCCGATCCAATAGCTTCCCTCGGGTGTAGCGTATTATGAGAGGACAAATAGCTATTTGTCTCTACGGAGATAGTTTTTTGGGGCGACTCTACCGTACCGTAAAATTATCCCAATAAAAATTATTTCTATTGAGATGAATCCCCATTTTGCTCTCCGACCGAACCAAGCAAGTCGGGATATCGCATCAGCCAATGAATTTTATTTCAGCCATATTTCGTTACGATCAGAGAGTGAAGCGGCATTGAATCCATCAATAGTCCCCCAGTCCAAAGGAGATTGATATGAATCGCAACTTGCGTGTGGGTAGCCTCTTCGGGATTCCGTTTTATGTGAATCCTTCCTGGTTCTTAATTTTGGCTCTCGTCACCTGGAGCAATGGCGGTTGGTTAGCCTATCAATTTCCTCAACTAGGGGTCTTTGTTTGGTTTTGGGGGCTGATAACCGCTCTATTATTGTTTGCATCAGTTTTAGCCCACGAACTGGGGCATAGTTTTGTTGCCCTGAGCCAGGGCATTGAAGTCAAGTCGATCACACTATTTATTTTCGGCGGACTTGCCAGTTTAGGAGAAGAATCCAAAACTCCAGGCGATGCGTTCAAGGTGGCGATCGCCGGTCCCCTGGTCAGCTTTGTTATCTGTGGCATTCTAACCGCAGTTAGTCTTTACACAAATGTCAGTGGTCCCACTGCGGCAATTGTTGGGCTACTGGCGTCTATCAATTTTTTCCTGGGAGCCTTTAATCTCATCCCTGGGTTACCCCTCGATGGCGGCAACGTTCTCAAAGCCCTCGTCTGGAAAATTACTGGAAAACCGTATAAAGGCTTAGCATTTGCCAGTCGTGTCGGGCAGTTTTTTGGTTGGGTTGGCATTCTCTTAGGAGGTGCCTCCATTTTGGAAATCAGCAAGATTGGTAGTCCGTGGACGCTGTTAATCGGGTTGTTTTTGCTACAAAACGCTGGAATGTCTGCTCAAACTGCCACTGTCCAAGAAAAATTAAGTGGCTTAACGGCAGCAGATGCCGTCATTCCCAATAGCCCCATGATTTCGGCTGAAAGTTCTTTGCGCGACTTGGCGAACAATTACATCATTGGCAATGAAACCAAATGGCGCAAATTCCTGGTAGTTGATGAAGCCGGTCATCTGGTCGGCGAAATTAATGTAGACGATCTCAAATCTGTGCCAACCAACGACTGGTGGGATGTGCAAGTCAAAACATTAACCAAACCGCTGGATCAAATTACAACAGTCCCGGCAACTCAGCCATTGCTAGAAGTTGTAACCCTGATAGAAGATCAGAAATTACCAGCCGTGGCGGTCGTTCGAGACGACGATGTTCTCGTAGGATTATTAGAAAAAGCATCAGTTATTCAATTGCTGCAACAAAAGGCAGACGCAAAAATTGAAGCTGCTTAGGATCGTGGATTTAATAAAACCCGATTCTTTTTGAGAGAGCGGCGGCTCCGCCACCGCTCTCTCAAAAAGAATTGCAAGTTAATTAATCTGTGATCCTTAGTCAAAATGTTGGGCAACGGGTGACGTATTACCCACGACAGGGGTTTGGCAAATGCCAAACCCCTATTTTTTTACAGATAAAAAAGAATAGTCAGGGTAGCTTTGCTACCCTGACTATCATCCCAACACAACATTCAATTCAGAAAAAATTGCCAACCTACACAGCTTCTATCGATGACAACCGAGATAGATTTAGAAGCAGACCTCGTTTAGAGATCTTTTTCTCCTAGCTCGCGTGCCATATATTCAAAGGGTTGAGTTAGAAAAGCAACGTCTTCAATACCCGCTGCCTCAACTTGCTCCTTGACAATCTCTTTCATGATCTGGATGCCGATCACCGTTGGTCCCGCAGGCACACCGAGGGAATTGTAGGTTTCCCGCAGCCCTTGCAGAACTCGTTCATCCAAAACATCAGTGCTGCCAGCCACTAACGCATAGGTTGCATACCGCAAAAAGTAATCCATATCACGTAGGCAAGCCGCATAGCGACGAGTCGTGTAAGCATTACCGGCTGGTCGGATGAGTTCAGGAATTTCCTCGAACAACTTCAAACCTGCTTGCTTAACAATGCCAGCCGCATTTGAATTAATCAATGCTGCTGCTTGAACCCGCTTTTCACCCGTCTCGAAATAGGACTTGAGTCTGTCCATTGCATCTCGATCCAGATATCGCCCAGTAATATCGTAGTTTTCAATCAGGTTTGTTACCGCGTCCCGCATGAAACCAATCTCCCAACAATTTTTATTCTTAACTTAAGGATGGTTTGATATCAGTTCAAGTAATTTCCAACTTCAGACTCGAACCTATTTCAAACCAAATACCTTCAACCAAATGCCTACAGTCCAGAAGTTATATCTGAACGATCAGGCAGACCATCCGGAAGACTGTAAACACCCTTCCAAAAATCAACCCTGCGTCCAGAAGGTCACTTCTGCTTAAGATTTGCCTTGCCGTGGCTTGGTAGGATTCGGCTTAACGGTTCGATATCCAGAGATAAGTTTATCATGCCAGGTTTAGCTCAAATTGCATGAAATTCAGTATGGCTGGCGACTTTGCCCGTTAAGTTTTATATACCTAACAAAACGGTCGCTAAAACCCAGATCTTCAGATCAGTTTTATACCGTACGGCACAAAATGTAGTTTACGATACAAAATCTACCTAGACCTATTTCTAGGATGATGCAGGTGCAAAGATACCTGTTCTTTAGTTAGTGCCGCTCTATTCTTATTAGGGCTAGCTCTGAATGGGTACTACATCCAGTAAATTTTGATGGGTGGTGGGTTGCGCCCTGCGCACTCCACCCTGCCCTCAACGCCGTCGATTAAGAATGGATAGACCGATGGTGGACTATCAACTAGTGTCTGGGGAGGAATTAAACTTATTAAACTTTTTAAGTTGATCCAACGCGGTTACATTAGCCCCCTACAGCTCCAGTACAGACTGTTCGATGTCCCATCGATGTCTAAAATTCGGTGTTGCTCAGGGTCGAGATGAATGGTTAAGGAGCTTGAGTCTCCCCATCTCAATTCATCTTTCGATTCAGCAGCATTGCCAATTCTTGCCCCGAAGATCTACTGCCCATTTGACATCAGGTCTTTCCGCAACGTAGTAAACCCAATTAAAAATTTTGGAGCAAGTGGAGAGGATGATTCTCCCTCTTGGGAGCACAGTCTCCACCCCACCCATGTTGCACTAGTCGTTTTCTTAAACTTCAACATCTCTAACTCTTGAGATACCCAGAAACCAAGGAGTAGTTCATGGCACAGACCGCGCAAGAAGTCTTGAGTCTGATCAAAGACCAAGGCATTCAAATGATAGACCTGAAATTTATTGATATGCCGGGGATCTGGCAACACTTGACGCTTTACTACGATCAGATCGACGAAAGTAGCTTTACGGATGGTGTGCCCTTCGACGGCTCCAGTATTCGGGGTTGGAAAGCGATCAACGAATCTGACATGACAATGGTGCTCGATCCGACCACGGCTTGGATCGACCCCTTCATGGCAGAACCAACGCTGAGCCTGATTTGTAGCATCAAAGAGCCTCGCACCGGCGAATGGTACGATCGCTGCCCCCGTGTAATTGCTCAAAAGGCGATCGATTACCTGACTGCCAGTGGCATGGGCGACACGGCTTTTATTGGTCCTGAAGCAGAATTCTTTGTATTTGACGACGTTCGGTTTGATCAGAGCGAAAACAAGAGTTTCTATTATGTAGACTCTGTCGAAGGTCGCTGGAACTCTGGTAAAGAAGAACCCGGTGGCAACCTGGGATATAAGCCTCGCTACAAAGAGGGATATTTCCCCGTGGCTCCGACCGACACCATGCAAGACATGCGGACGGAGATGCTGCTGACGATGGCAAAGTGCGGCGTCCCCATTGAAAAACACCACCATGAAGTGGCAACAGGGGGTCAGTGCGAGTTGGGCTTCCGCTTTGCACCGTTGGTTCAAGCGGCTGACTACTTGATGACCTATAAGTATTGCATCAAGAACGTTGCCAAGAAGTATGGCAAAACGGTGACGTTTATGCCCAAGCCCCTGTTTAACGACAACGGGTCTGGGATGCACACTCACCAGTCCATTTGGAAGGGGGGTCAACCCCTGTTTGCGGGTGATCAGTATGCAGGTTTAAGCCAAATGGCACTGCATTATATCGGTGGCATTCTCAAGCACGCGCCTGCTCTGCTGGCACTCACTAACCCCACCACCAACTCCTATAAGCGGTTGGTTCCTGGGTTTGAAGCGCCTGTAAACCTGGCATATTCTCAAGGAAACCGTTCGGCTTCAGTGCGGATTCCGCTATCTGGTACCAACCCGAAAGCGAAGCGCTTGGAGTTCCGTTGCCCTGATGCGACGTCCAATCCTTATCTGGCATTTGCAGCCATGTTGTGTGCTGGTATCGATGGAATTAAGAACCAGATCGATCCCGGTGATCCCCTGGATGTCGATATCTACGATCTCAGCCCTGAAGAGTTGGCTAAGGTTCCGTCCACACCAGGCTCTTTGCTAGATGCATTGAAGTGCTTAGAAGCAGACCACGACTTCTTAACCGTCGGGGGTGTGTTTACCGAAGATTTCATTACCAACTGGATTGAGTACAAACTGGATAACGAGGTGAACCCGATGCGTCTGCGTCCTCACCCCTATGAGTTTGCCCTGTACTACGATTGCTAGGGCTCGTGGATTACATAAACCTGACGGTTTATGTTTGAAAGCGTGGCTGCGCTGCGCTTCCAAACACAAATGCCTGAGCTTTATTTAATACCAATTTAATTAGCGATCGCACCAGATACTGTAGGGGCGCATTGCAATGCGCCCTTACACTAGATCGATATGCCGTGGAGTCTGTTTAAATCGGTATAATTTGTGAACTCAAGTAGTGCGATTTTAAGAAGTGCGATCGCTAAGCATTGCACCTACTAAGGATCGTAGATTCCGCAAAACCGAAAATTTATTTTCAGGAGGGGTGTCCAGATGGACACCCCTCTTTTTTTTAGGCTGGTTTTATAGAGCTTCGTGCCCAGATAGATTATGGGTGTTGTGTGCAAGCGCCCGCCCTTCGGGCGGGCGCTTGCACACCTGATTTGGGATCGCTATATAAGGCTGAAATTCTTTGAACTTTATGCAGATTTTGTCAGCCTGTGCTGCAAACTGTTAAGTTTAGAGTTCACGATTCACTATTTCAGGTTAATTTGAGATATTTTTGAAGACGTGACCATAAAGCTACACTATGAATGCCTTAAGTAATAGTTATCGCTAGAAAGCTGGTTCTGCCCCGTCCCAAATTGATTGCATTTAAACCAAATATCTAGCATTACCCAACATTCTCTTACCGCTAATACGAAATCTCGGCTAGAACTAGCTGTAGCCTTTGATGGGAGTTTCCGGATATGCCATTTTATCTCTGTTCCTCGCCAAGAGAACGGGATCGCGGTAATCGATTTAATCTGAATCCTTTGGCATCGAAATAGTTCAGATCTTTAGATTTTCTCAATGATTGCAAGGCGATCGCACGCCCACTAATTCATCTTTTAAGGTATGTGTTTGATCCCCAACCCTGCACACCTTAATGCTCCCTATTTTGGAAATTACATTCATGGAATCGTTCCAACCCTCCCAGATCACTCGTCAAGGTTCAACCGATATCAAGGGATCAAAAGCTGGCGTTGATCCCCACCATTTAAACACTTATTCAACCCAATCTCATCGACGTGATCCCCAGGAGATTGCAACCGGGGTTTACGTCACCATTCACGGTCATTTTTATCAACCTCCTAGAGAAAATCCTTATCTGGATGCGATCGAGCGACAACCCAGTGCTTCGCCATTTCACGATTGGAATGAACGAATTCATCATGAATGCTATCGTCCCAATGCTTTCTCTCGGATTCTGAATGAGCGGGGCGACGTCGTTCAGATTGTCAATAACTTCGAGTACATGAGCTTTAACATCGGACCAACCTTGATGAATTGGTTGGAACGCTATGACATCGAAGTGTATCAACGGATTTTGGAAGCCGATCGGATTAGTTGCGATCGCCTCAATGGACACGGCAACGCGATCGCCCAGGTCTACAACCACATCATCATGCCTCTGGCAACAGAATGCGATAAATATACTCAAATCCGCTGGGGCAAAGAAGATTTTCGCTCTCGGTTTGGGCGTGATCCCGAAGGCATGTGGTTGGCTGAAACGGCGGTAGACACTGCCACGCTGAAGGCATTGATCGCAGAAGGGATTAAATTTATTATCCTGGCACCCTCTCAAGCCCAGCGCTGTCGGCTATTGCCCACACCAGAGCAATCTCAGGCGCAATGGTTAGAAGTAGGAGGCAGCCAGATTGATCCCACCCTGCCTTACCGCTGTTATTTACCGGGTGGCGATCGCAATCGCGAGTTCATTGATATTTTCTTCTACGACGGTCCCATCTCCCGCGACATGGGCTTTAACGATGTTTTGGGTAGCTCCCAGCATTTGACGGGGCGGATCGGGCAAGCCGTTCGTGGGGATCATCGACAATCTCAACTGATTTCAGTCGCCACAGATGGGGAAACCTTCGGACATCATAAGGGTGGTGCTGAAAAAGCATTAGCCTATGCCTTTGTTGGAGAATTTCCAAAACAGGGTTGGCAGGTGACCAATTTTGCCCATTACCTCAGCATCAACCCGCCCGCCTGGGAAGTCGAACTGAAACCCGTTACGGCTTGGAGTTGTGCCCATGGGGTGGATCGCTGGCAAGAGGATTGCGGCTGTGGGGGCGGTGGGCTATGGCACCAAAAATGGCGCAGACCGTTGCGCGATACATTAGATTGGTTGCGCGATCGCCTGCTTGAGGTCTACGAAGATACTGGCAAAAAGATTTTTCAAGATCCCTGGAAGGCACGGGATGAATATATTCATGTCGTCCGCGATCGCAGTTTACCCAGCGTCAAGCGCTTTTTAGCCCGGCATCAAACCCACAAACTCAATGCCAGTGAGCGAGTGGATGCGTTGCGATTGCTAGAAATGCAACGGCATAGGCTGCTGATGTATACCAGTTGCGGCTGGTTTTTTGAAGAGGTGTCCCGTCCTGAAGGCACGCAAATTTTGCGCTACGCAGCCCGCGCGATCGAACTTGCCGGAGATGTGGCAGGGGTTCGCCTGGAAAAAGAATTTGTTAAGCGATTGGCGACGATCCCCAGCAATGTAGATACGTTCCAAAATGGAGCCGAGGTCTACCGCCAACTCGTGACCCCCGCTCAAATCAGCCTGGAACAGGTCGCTGCCCATTACGCCATTAGCTCGCTGTTTACAACTTACGCTCCGGAACAACGAGTCTATTGCTACACGGCTCACCAGATGGGCTATCAGATGCAGCGCATTGGACCGCTCACGCTCGCGGTAGGGCAGATTCAGCTGACTTCAGAAATTACCTGGGAAAGTAAAAACCTGATTTTTGCCGTCCTGCATCTGGGGGGGTGGGACTTCCACTGCTGTATCAAGCCGTTTGAAGGCAGACGAAGCTACAGCCAGATGAAAGACACTCTATTTGCAGCATTGAAACAAGCGAGTGCCGCTCAAATCATTCTGCAAATGGGGCGGAGTTTTGGGGATCAGTCTTATAGCTTACAAAATTTGTTTGCTGAAGAACGGCATCGGATTATGCGGCTACTCAGTCAGGAAAATCTGACGCGTTTGGATCAGCTCTATACCCAGGTGTATCGAGATAACTACGGCATTTTGATGGCATTCCATCGGGATGAATTGGATGTGCCTCAAGAGTTACAGGTTGCTGCCGAAATTGCCATTGGGCATCGGGCGATTACGTCGTTGCAAGCCTTAGAACGGGAAACGGGTGACTTGTCTATGAATAATCTTCAGCTTTGCCATAGTCATCTGGCAGAGCTGGAGGCGATCGCCACAGAAGCCAGCCATTTGCGGTGCCGTTTGCGGATTCCCCAAGTCAAAACGATTTTGGAACGGTTGATCCTGCGATCGCTGTGGCACCTGTTCTACGACTTCGACCCTGAAACTGCCCGTTCGCAAATGCAATGGCTCGAACGACTCATTCACCTGGGGCAGGATCTCCATCTTGGTCTTTGCCTGGATCGCGCTCAGGAGCTGTATCTCAAAGGTTTAAATACGCAGGTTTTGGCTCAGCTCAAAGCTCAACAGTCACCCGGTGAGACAGTTGCCATGACCGAGGGCACACTCCCTAACTCATCGGCGCAATGGGGATCAGACCATATTCTTCAACTTTTAGAACTGGGGAATAAACTGGCGATCGCCTTGAATCCAGTTGAATTTACCAACCTCCTCTCCTAGCTGCAAGGACATCACTTAATTCAGCCATAAAAAATGGAGTGAGTGCCGCTTGAAGCGCGGCACTCACTCCATTTTTTATAGATCAAACCAAGCACACCGCTTCGAGCATAGTTTCGACCCATCGCCATACGGGTTCCGAGCAGATGGGCAACATCTTTTTCAGAAATCTTCTAAATCACGGGTTAAGAAATTTCCAAAAAGCGATGAGAGGGGTTGATGGTTCCTGACCATTGGACAGGAACCATCAACTGAGTTAAAGACGACAGCGGCTGGCTTCTTCTTGTGCCTTGGCTTGTAACCAGGCTGGAATGCCTAAACTTGCGTTTTCATATAAGCGCTCAAACTCTCGGCGGAAATGAGCTGCCACCGTTGGATTGTCGATGACTACTAGATTTTCATCATTCTCATGGTTGGCTGCGGCTGACCAATTCTGGGAACCTGTTACGACCGTCCGTTGATCCACCACCGCAAACTTATGATGCAAAATATCACCTTCTGGTAATTGCGGCGTACCTACTGAAGCGATCGCCATCGACCAGGGGTGATTGCCTTCCTCATAGTGACACTGGCGATTGGGTAGAGCAATGCCCAGCAGATCAAGACCTTCGCTGTAATCACGATAAACAAACTGGGGATCAATCAAGGTTCGCACCTGCACCCCTTGCTGATGACGGGTTTCCAGAACATTTCCTAAAAATTGTTCTGAGAATACAAACAAAGCCATATCAATGGATTGAGCCGCTCTGCTTAAGGCATTGCCAATCAATCCATTCACACTTTGTTGCCAGGGAAGCGAGGTAGAGGTCGGGGAAAATTGCACGGTCACCGTTGATCCCGGCGAAATAGCGACGACTTTGGTCGCACGGTAAGGTTTTTGCAAGCCAAATAAACTATCCTGCCGTCCCCCCGGCCCATCCCCCCACATCAAATTAAATTCTTCAGAATAGATCTGCGCCAGAGACGCACTGGTAATTTTCAACAGGTGGTTAGCATTGCCCAAGCTTTCTGGCGAGAGAAAATCGCCATGCACCTCACTAATGGAATAATTCACGGAGCCGGTGAGAACCGTCGTGCCATCCACCACCACGAACTTATGGTGCATGAGACCACTGCCTTTGGAGCCATCTTCAGTATCATCAATCAACGGCACCTGAGCCTGCTGCAAGATCAGGACTGAGTCAACTTTTGCGGCTTCAGCAGGGTCAGCCCGTCCATCGTGATTTTGATCAGCAAGTTGAACAAATTCTAAATATTTATTGCGATCGCGTTCTTCAGATGCGATCGCTTCCTGAGGATTAATGCTGCTCCAGGGGCGACTGTAATCATGTTCTAAAATCACCCGTACCCGCACCCCTGCCTGATGGCGTTCTGCTAACGCATCGGCAATTTTGGGCAAATGCAATTCATGGATAGCAATATCAACGGACGATTGAGCAGAGTGAATCGTATCGACAATCACTTGTTCTAAATCATCGCCCAGACGTTTTTGATGACGATAGGGTTCTGTATAAACGGACGCTTGCGAGTGATTGAAATAAACCTGAATAAAGGGATCTTGGGGCAGGGGTTGAAGGGTTGGGGTTAATGCTTCAGTCCGCTTCCACAGACTGATCCCCAAGACAATCAGCAAACCCAGAAAAAATAATAGCCCCAGACGAATCCGGTTGGAAGAAAGTAGACGCACAGGAGTAAAGCGAGGTAAACGTTGCTGCTTTAGTAGTGCCCGATGCCATCGATTGGATAACACCAGTACAGGCGATCGCCCTGTTTTTTATGGAGCAACCGTCGAGACGGCTAAATCAGGGATTGTGTGAGAACCCGCGCTCTGCGCGGGTTCTCACACAACCTTTCGCTTAATCGATCCCTCGACTACCATAGCCCCAGGCGATCGATTCAACCCATGACGATGCTAGGGCTCAGCGGTCAAGTTCCTCAGCCACTCGTTTGAGGCGTTGCAATTGGGTTTTCATATCTCGCTGGGTCCAACTTGCCGCGAAAGTATTGAAGCCAAACTTGACCAGTGGATTGGGGATCTCAAATTCAAAACGGTTAAGCAATCGTGTCCCCTGACCGTCTGGTTGACAGTCCCAGCGATCGCGTCCCTTAAAAAATCCCTGAAATTCCCATACCACCAGTCCCGGTCGTCGCTCAACCACCACGCTATTGAGTGTCGGCTGCACAAATGGGATGAGAATGACAAATCGGCTTTTATCGCCTATTTCGGTGCCCCACTCGCCCACGGGCTGACAGCGCAATGCCGGATTGAGCCAACGATGCATTAAATCCAAATCTGTGAAACAACGGTCTACCGTTGCAACATCGGCATTGATATGAATCGACTGTTCAAAGACTTGAGGGTTTGCATCGTTCACAAGGGTTCCTGCTCTTGACACCTGAGGGAATGGTTGACGTCATACCATTGAGAATTGCGACAGACCTTTATCGTCGTCGTTCTTGCAATTTTCGATACACATCTCGGACATCAACATGGTGATGTGCCAGGGCAACAAGGGTGTGGTACAACAGGTCAGCGGCTTCGCCAGCGATCGCATCTTTGTCATCGTCTTTGCAAGCCATGACCACTTCAGCGGCTTCTTCGCCAATTTTCTTAAGAATTTTGTTATCGCCGCCCGCCATCAATTTGCAGGTATAAGAGTCAGGGTTAGGATGATCGCGGCGATCGCAAATGACCTGAAACACTTGAGATAACGTATCCGCAGGGGGTGGGGTGATACTGCCTTCGATTTGATGAAAACAGCTGCGTTCTCCGGTGTGGCAGGCGATATCCCCAACCTGTTCGATGCCGATCAGCAGAGCATCGCTGTCACAGTCATACCGAATCGATTTAACTATTTGCAAATGCCCGGAGGTTGCGCCCTTATGCCATAGCTGCGATCGCGATCGGCTCCAATACCAGGCCTGACCTGTTTCTAATGTTTTTTGTAACGATTCCCGATTCATCCATGCCATCATCAGCACGGTGCCATCGAGATAATCTTGGGCGATCGCAGGCACCAGACCCTGTTCGTTATAGCAGATCTGGTCGAGCGGGATGGCAGAACTCGAAAATATTGGCTCACTCACTGTCATGCGATGCGGATCTCGAAATGCGGTACTCTCCATTATCCCAAGACGCGGGTCAAATCGTCCGATCTTGTGAAGCCTAGATTGACTACCCAATGCCATGATCTAGTTGTGACTAAAACCATGCCTTCGAAAGTACTTGCTGGTCTATCGCTACTTTTACTCGCTGTGCTCTGGGGCTACAACTGGGTCGTGATGAAAGTAGCAGTGCGCCATGCACCTCCCTTTGATTTTGCAGCCATGCGAGCATTTTATGGTGCGTTGAGCTTGTTCGTCGTCATGATTGCCCTGCGAAAACCGCTCAAACCCAAAGCGATCGCCGGAACTTTTCTCTATGGCGTGTTACACAGTGGCGGTGCTATGGGGTTTGCCACCTGGGCATTGGTCAGCGGTGGTGCCGGAAAGACAGCAATTCTGATCTATACCATGGCGTTTTGGAGCTTATTATTTGCCTGGATTTTTCTCAAAGAGAAATTAAAGCTGTGGCAATGGATCAGTGTGGGGTTAGCCCTGGTCGGTTTAGGTTTGATTTTGTTGCCGTTTGACCTATCCAGCGGTCTGATGAGTAAGGGACTGGCACTATTAGGTGGCGTCAGCTGGGCACTCAGTTCTGTGGTTGCCAAAAAGGTCAATCAATCCGATCCGCCCGATCTGCTGTCATTCGGTGCATGGCAAATGTTCTTTGGTAGTTTGCCGTTGCTTGCCGTCAGCTTTTTGCTGCCCTCTGCCCCTGTTCACTGGACTCCGGCATTTTTCTGGGCATTGTTTTATAACGTCATTCCGGCTGGGGCGATCGCCTGGTTACTCTGGCTCTATGCGCTCAATCACCTTTCTGCCGGAGCCGCCGGAGTTGGCTCTTTGGCAACCCCAATCGTGGGAGTGCTAGCAGCATCGTTGCAGCTCGGTGAAATTCCATCGCTTACCGAATCGTTGGGTATGGGCCTGGTTTTGCTGGGGTTACTATTCAATGCATGGCAGTCGATGAGAAATCCCCCTAACTAGACGCGCTCTAAGCCTAAACCAGTTCTGATAACTCTAACCACCGCTCTGTCGAGCGATCAATCACTTCATTTAATTCTGCTAATCGCTCGGTCAATTTTTGTATTTCTATAAAATCAGAAGGTGGATTGCTGTACAACGTTGTTTCAATCGTTGATTTCTCTGTTTCCATTTCAGGAATTTGGATTTCCAGGCTTTCTAGTTCTCGTTTTTCTTTAAAAGATAACTTGCGGGGTTTGGAATTGTTCTGAGATTTTGACTGTTGAGTTGCTTGATCAGATGCGATATCAGTGGCTGAACCTTGCCCGTTCGTTCCTTTATTTCCCTGTTTACTGGCTGTGCGATGGGTTTGCTCAAGCGCGGCTTCATCACTTTGGGCTTTTTGTTTGAAGTCCAAATACACCGAGTAGTTACCGGGATAAAGCTGTAACTGCCCGTCTGATTCAAACGCGTAAATAAAATCGACTGTACGATCTAGAAAATAGCGATCGTGAGAAACAACAATCACACACCCATTGAAGTCTTCCAAATACTCTTCTAAAACTGCCAGGGTTTGAACATCCAGATCGTTGGTCGGTTCGTCCAAAATCAACACATTTGGCGCACTCATCAACACCCGCAATAGGAATAATCGACGTTTTTCACCGCCCGAAAGTTGAGCAACAGGCAAGTACTGTTGATTTCCCGGAAATAAGAATCTTTCTAGCATCTGAGACGCACTAATCTGCGTTCCATCTGCGGTTTTGACATACTCTCCTTCTTCTTTAATGTAGTCAATCACCCGCTGGTTTTGATTGAATGCCTCAAACAGATCTTCCGAATGCTGATCAAAATAGCCAATGTGAATGGTAGAACCAATTTCAACAGTGCCAGCATCCGGTTGGACTCGTCCGGTAATAATGTCGAGCAGAGTAGATTTTCCCGCTCCATTGCTACCAATAATGCCAATGCGGTCTTCAGGATTGAAATTGTACGTAAAGTCTTTGATCAGAATGCGTTCGTCATAGGCTTTGGAGATATTTTTTAGATCGATGATTTTTTTACCAATGCGTCGCCCAGGTGTAGAAATCTCAACCGTTCCTTTTGCCTGTTTAAACTCTTGCCCCCGCATATCCTGAATCCGTTGGATACGAGCTTTTTGTTTAGTGCTACGGGCTTTGGGACCCCGTTTCAGCCATTCCAACTCGCGCCGCAAAACGCCAGCATGTTTTCGTTGGGTGCTGGCAGCAGATTCTTCCATCTCTGCTTTTTTCTCTAAGTAATAGGAATAATTACCGGCGTAGGTGTAAAGGTCGCCCCGGTCAATCTCCAGAATTTGATTGGTTACCCGATCTAAAAAGTAGCGATCGTGTGTAACTAAGAGGAGTGCCCCCCGATAACGACTGAGATAGTTTTGCAACCATTCCACCGATAGGGCATCTAGATGGTTGGTCGGTTCATCCATTAACAACACATCAGGTTCTGAAATCAGGGCAGTAGCCAGGGCAATTCGTTTACGATATCCCCCTGATAAATCACCAATTTTGGCTTCAAAATCATCGATCCCCAGTTTGGTCAGAATGATTTTTGCATTGGTTTCTAGTTCCCATGCTCCCGCTGCATCGATGGCGTGAGTCAAACTAGAAAGACGAGACAAAAGGCGATCGCGATCGCCTTTTGGACTGTGCCCCAGTTTATGCGAAATTTCTTCGTACTGCCGCACCAGAGCCATTTGCTCATTCGCATCTGAAAACACCTGCTCTAAAACAGTTTTATGCTCATCGAGGGCTGGCTGTTGCGGCAAATAGATAATTTTTGCCCCGGCATTAAATAACAACTGCCCCCTATCGATGGGTTCTAATCCAGCAATAATTTTGAGCAAGGTAGACTTACCCGAGCCATTCGTGCCAATTAAGCCCACCTTGTCGGCACTGTTCAGGCTGAAATTTGCGTCTCTCAGGATCTCTTTGATCCCAAAATCTTTTTTAACGGATTGGAGGGTAAAAATACTCATTGCTTGCTCAAAAGTACCACTGCCTAGTCTAATACCAATCTCTCACGGCGTGTGCTGGCAAGCAGAGTGCCAGACAAACGTTCGGATGCAAGTTGGCATTAAACACCGTGAAACCCAACATCACCAATGGTTTTAGTAAGTAACACTAACGCTACCCTATTACGGCAGGGTAAGGGTTTCAAGAGTTCTTTCAGCCAACCAGGCATCGGGGATCACGCTGAAGCACTAGTGTAATGAGTAATTGCACTTGAGTAATTGCACTCAAAATCACTTCAATTTAGCCCTTGATCCCCTAAACGTTAGAAAAAATGGATTAAAAAGCGATCCCGTTCATTCTTCAATTCAGCTCGCTCAGCAGATATTTCTATTGATAAAAATCTCTGGAAAGATCGATCCATAAGATGTTTCTAACCATAAGAACTAAATTCCTCATCTATTTAACCGGAATTCTCCAGTTATTGGGGAATTAAGTGAATTAGAATATTGAAAGTGAAAGTCTCGGATTCTACTGAGGAGGATGATTCATCCGAAGCCCACCAAGGTAGAAATACAGTGGAGCTAGATGGTTATAGAGTTTAATCTCAAACTAATCAGGTAGTTTCACATTTGAGACTAAATGGTCTTGTTAGTAGAGATTACTCTTCAGCCAACATTCCTCATCACGGCTCGATCGTCCAGAAGAAAAGAACACAGCTTAGCGATACGCAACCGGAGAACTGGTATTGCTAAGAGTCCCAGGAGAAATTTCATGAGAGATTTTGTTTTAGATGCTCCCGATCAAGATCGCTACACCTACTTCTTCGCCTTTTATGGCAAAGATTACCAGCACAGAACCGGGTTACTGCATGTTCAACACGACTTTACAATTTCCGCTCGCGACTTACACATTTTAATTAGACAACGAATTAATAATGTATTGAGTGAAGAAACCTCAGCCTGTTTTCATATCATTGCTTTAGCCTCACCCGAACCTATCCCCTGTGGAGCTTCTAACTAGTCCAACATTTGATTAAACCTGTAGGCGCATGTTCAGTTTTTGGGTAGCTTTTCTAAGCTTGCCCCTATTTAACAGCTAGATACGAGTTATCTAGGGTTGTCTATTGACGCAGAAATCGATTACCGCTTCAAATCGTGATTTCGCCGCGTTTATCTTCTTCGATAGGCTGATCTCATCTTTTATATTGGATATATAGCGATCCTATTTGATTCGTGAAAATGATCCGTTGCGAAAGCACCTGAATCAATTACAGGTTTTGTGCGAGAGCCGCGCAGAGCGCGGCTCTCGCACAAAACTTTGTACTTCACACAATTAAGAATTGGATAGAATAACGCTGAATAAAACTGTATTCACCAGCACTTAATCTTCGATATGGCGGCTATATCCAGCGAAGTTGAGATTGCTACAGATATTATTAATGGCATCGATATAGGCTTCTCCCAGGGCACGGATGACGTTCGCATTCGCAGCACTGGCTTCAAAAATACGGCGATCGCATTCCACACTAATCATCACTTCAACCCTGGTTTCGGGTCCCCCAATAGTACGAGGGATCGTAAAGTGAATGAGATTTCGCCTGGGCAATAATACGTACTGATCAATACATTGATCGATCGCCCGGTAGAGCGCATCACAGGGTGTAGAACCAGATGCCATCGATTGAATTTGTTGACCTGCGGCACTATTAATTCTCACCGTTGCTTGTATGTCATCATCATCATCGATATCGACTTGTAACTTATCAAGGTAGAAGCTTTGCAACGGTTGATGACACTGTCGTTCGGCATGTTCCCGCTGATCTAAATGCAGCAAAAAAGCTGGAACGGAGAACACCCCAATACAATACGTCCCAGACTTATCTTCATCTACGATCTGGGTAGCAAAATCAATATAAAAATACCCCTCATGCTCAGACTGGTGACGCTGCTTATCGGTGAGGGCAAACTGCTGCGGTTCCCACGTAACGATCGCATCTATGCAACTATCCACCGCACAAGCCAGCCGAATCGCATCATAAAAATTAAGCCGATAACTGCCAGAGTCTTCTAAAATCCACTCGTTTACCGGACAAACTTTTACCTGCTTGCGCATCTCTACACAGGCTTCTTGACACAGCCAATCTCCACCCAGATTGTAGATATCTTGTAAGATAAACGCCAAATCAAAATCGAGCGCTGAAATGTACCAATCTACAGGTTTGCAAGATAGCCGCCTCAATAAATCCGTGTAATATCTCCAGGATGCTTCATGTCTTGACAACCCATTCTGAAAAACATTGGCGGTGAGTAAAGCAGTGGTTAACTTGCCGTGGGACATGATGCAAACCCTTAGCCAGGTAGAAGCTACTAATCGTCGCGCTTAAATCGAGCAGTTGCTTGACCCGAGGTTCCAGGCTCTCTCTCCCCGGTGTCAGCATTTGCGTCAACATTATCAAACCCGCTATGGGCAGCGAACTTTTCCATCAGCCGTTCTAAGCGATCGATCCGTTCTTGAGTGTCGTGGTTCGTGATGGGAGTGCCATTGGCAGTGATCAGGGCATAGAGAGGCGTGGGAGCAACGGGATAAGAAGGCGCGGTCTTAGCGGCTCGTTGGGCTTGCCGAAGTTGCTGGATTTCTGCTTCTAAACTAGCCAGACGACTGCTCATCAGGGTTTCTGGTTTTTGCTCATCAACCTGCAAACCTTGACGCAGAAATCTACAGACCAGCTCTGTGACTGAGATCCCATCTATATCTGCTCTGACTCTCAGGTCTTCCATCAGATCTTCAGGCAGTCGGAAACTGACTAGCTTTTTGTGACTCATGATACTCCTAAAGTCTTACAAAAGACATACGCACGCCCGGAAATAAACACACATTACATACGTATATTCCTCGATTGTATCTACCGGGGTGTAAGGGAGTCAATCTCATTTCTTAAGCTTTTCTAAATCAACATAATTTCTTGAAAGCCTTGTTAAACATATGTCTTAGGATTTTGAATCTTTACTCATTGAGAGGGATACTGCAAAATCTGTTGGAAGTCAAATCTATTTGGATGTATTTACAAAAAATTTAATTAGTAATACGATTGACATACGTTTTTTAGGAGAGGATGCCCAAGGAAATTAACTGAGTTTAGTTACTTATCGTCACGGTCCTCGCTCATTGGAGTTGAGGGTTGCTATTTAACTGGTGCAGGAGTGAGTCAATCGTGTTGTTTGTCTAGGAGACTCCTAATGAAAAGCCCCACCATCCTGAAAAGTTCATTTCCTCCAATGTCCGACCATGTCTGTCATTATCATCCCCATCCTTTAAGGGACAACGTTGAATATTGTCGAGTTTGTAAGAGTATTCGAGTCATTAAAGACAAAAAGAAAGAAGATGCCTTTCGGTTATTGTTAGGTGTTGTTGCGGTCGGGTTAATTGCATTAACCGTATCGATTGCCGTACAAGTCAGAGGAAAGGAAGGAATTTTGCCTATCCGAAACTTTCTGGACGTTGTAACTCGTAGTCAATAGCAGTGAATGGTTACTCTATCGAAATGACTCCATCGAACTCCATCGAAACTGCTCTATCGAAACTACTCCCAAAACAGCATCCAATACAGCGATCGCCTTTACCGATGCCCTGTCTCATTTAGGAATGGGAATTAAATCACGTCGATGATTTGTTGCAGGGGCGAACGGTCGTTCGCCCCTGCAAACGATTCAATAGGCGATCGCTCTATCTTTTCGATGATGCCAGCTTCAGCTAAAGCATCATAGGATGTAAGCGGAATCGTTTTTTGCAGCCCTCGTATATGTCATCCAAAGACTCTTCTATCTCACGCTCCTCATGGGACTTTGGCAGATTTATCAAGACGCTGTCTTATTTCGGTGCGATGCCGTTGTTCAGTCGTTTCGATTGGTTTCAGCATATGTTTGGCAGTCGTCTTGACCCAACGGTTGACAGTACAACGCTGTCACCCCATCAAGGGATCATTCTTGTGGTGGGTGATCTGAGTCCTCTGACTCAGGGTGTAATTGAGACGTTGTTAGATCAGGGACATCAGGTGCGATCGCTGGTTAATGACGTTTCCACGGCCCAACTCAAATTGGGCGATCGCGCAGACCAGGTTGAATGGTTCGACTGGCAACACACAGCCACAGACCAAGCAATGGCTCATCTCCTGACCCATGTCCTCTGTATTATGGGTTTGGATTTAGAAGAGCACCAAGAGATAGAGGGTCTGAACGAGCCAAGATTTAAACCCTTATTGCAGAGAATTCGTCAAAACCTGAAGACGTCAACCCCAGCGATATTTGACTTTACTCAACCCGACCCAAATCTCAAAGAAATCTGGGGTGCCGTGGATGATGTGGTCATGGGTGGGGTAAGTGAAAGTAGCATTCGCCTCGACCAGGGTATGGCTTTCTTTTCGGGAACTGTATCGACGGCAAACTCAGGTGGCTTCGCTTCAATTCGCACCCGCAACTTTTCTCCAGCCATCGATCTATCAAACTATGACGGCATTGAATTGCGATTGAACGGTGATGGCAATCGCTATAAGTTTTTACTGCGTTGCGAAGATCGATGGGATGGCATCGCCTATAGCTACTCTTTTGACACAGTGCCAGAAACCTGGCTCACTGTTCAGATTCCTTTTGCTGAAATGATCCCTGTCTTCAGGGCTAAATCTGTACCGGATGCCGGGGCGATCGCCACAAATCGACTGACAGCTTTTCAGTTAATGCTGAGCAAATTTGAATATGATGGCAAATTAAATCCTCGATTTACACCCGGATTTTTTCAATTATCGATCGCATCGATCGGTGCCTATGGCAAGACGAAGACGCCGCCACTGATTTTAGTAACCCCGTCTGCTATCGATCCTGCGATCGCCCACCAATGGGGTGTACCCGATCACGTTTTGTCGTTGAGTGATTTCTCTTCGCTATCCCCTAAGCAAATTGGTGAAGCGATCGCTTGCCATTGTCGCAAGGCGATCGACCCCTCTAGCTAATCTAGAATTTGCCAAACCCAACTCGATCGCGGCTCAATAATAGGATATTCAGTCTCGACTTGTGGGGGATGCGGGCTTCGCCCGCATCCCCCATAACCATGACAAGTCTATGACGAAATCAGCCGTTACTGCTTTGGGCGTGAATTTGCCCAACAGAACCGCATTACGTCTATGAGACAACCAATCAATGTAATAAAAAAGTTTATCAATTCAGTAATTCTACTTAAAGTTTGCAGACATATTTAGTTGTAAAAAATCGGGGCAAGGTCAAGCTCAATAATCCCTACCATCTGATGTTGATTGTGCAATCGCTTTGGGAATTATATGTATAGCGGATGACCATTTGTAGCGTTAATGATAGGTGGCTCACTCCCGTCAAAACCATTTAGTACGAATTAAGGAATAGGGTTGTGATGCTAAGCCCTGACGCTAAGTTATTTTGCGGATTAGATAGTATGCCCAATTCAGAGCACGAACAACAGCGTTTAAAAACTCTTGCTGAAATGGGTTTACTGGACTCTGATAGTGTCCCTATTTTTGAAGAAGCGACTCAAACCGCAGCTCGCTTTGTAGATGCGGCTATTTGTATTTTGGGGTTTATCGATCACGATCGCCAATGGTTTAAATCAGCCGTAGGTCTATCAAGAATTGGGCTGATGAATGATCTGGCGATATCCCGTCAGTTACCTCGCCATGAGTCATTTTGTACGCATGTTGTCGAGAGTCAAAAAGTTTTAATCATCAATGACACCACGACCCATCCTACTTTTTCAGATGGTCTTTTGGTTCGTCATTATGGGATTCGAGCATATTTGGGTGTGCCATTGTTGACCTCTAATGGCTTTTGCGTAGGCACGTTGGCAGTGATGGAGCTGTCACCCCGCACTTTCACCAGTCAAGAGGTGGCATCGTTAGAATTGATTGCTCGTTGGAGCATGAGCGAATATGAACGCAATCTCTTACTCAAAGCTCAGCATACCGGGCGATCGCCAGATATAGACCTATCCCTCACGGCTTCTCACGCAGGACTATCTCCCAGCAAAGCAACCAGTACGCCTTCGATCAAATCGGATTTGATCGTTCAAATGACCCAAGAACTTCGTACTCCGCTCACGTCCATTTTGGGAATGGCAAGCGTGTTAACCCGAGAAATCTATGGACCGCTGACAGACAAACAAAAAGAATATATGAACATCGTCCACAATAGTGGGCAATATCTATTGTCTTTGGTAAATGAGATTTTAGAGCTAGGCAATCTAAACGATACCAATAGGGAGTTGAATCTCAGCCCTGTTAATATTGAAATGTTGTGTCAGCAAGCATTTGCTACTTTAGAACAAGCCGCGACGCGACGCGAACAAAAACTGCAACTTTCGATTGAACCTGGACCTCGCATTTGGCTGCTGGATAAAGATAAAGTACGCCAAATGCTCTATCACCTGGTTTTTAGTGTGATTCAGTCATCCAGTGCAGATAGCGTTATTCGGGTACACATTTCTCGCAAACCAAGCTATCTCAATCTCACGATTTGGATGTCTCATCCGTGGCTCGGTGATGGACTGCCTCAAGCAGAATTACGTTCGCATCAGTTGTTGGTGCCGTCTAGTTCGACTGGAATAGACAATGATGCTGTGAAAGGCGATCGCAAAAATAGCATTACTGTGAGCGAATCTGTAGGACATTCACCCAACCCAAGAAATAGCGTCCTGACCGATTCATTAGTGGATATAGAGCCATCAGAATCGGTCACAACGCGCCAAAGTTTGGGGTTAGTTCTCAGTCGTCAACTTGCAGAAATGCACAATGGCAATATTGCCATCCAGGGTTCAGCCGAATCCGGCTATCGCTATGTCATTAGCCTTCCCCAAATTTCTGAGATTTCAGATACCACTCAAGCGAATTAGCGGCAGATAACGATAACGCTTCGCGCCTGGAAAAACTACGGGTATTGTGAGAGAGCCGCGCTTTGCGCGGCTCTCTCACAATACCTGATACGCTATTGAGAATCCTTGTAATTGGTATTGCCTGTGCTGATTGAATTGCATCAGGCTATCCCTGCCTCATCTAAGGATGGATAGTTCCATCGGGCATAATAGTCTGGGTCAAAACAGCATTTCTAAGTTCAACATCAAACAGGTTCGCACCCGTCAAATCTGCCCGACTTAAATTAGCACCAATCAGGCTAGCCCGACTCAAATCGGCATTGACCAAACACGTATCACTCAAGTCTGCCTGGTTTAAGTTGGAGTAACTCAAATCACTCTCTTCTAGATTGGTTTTAGACAAATTCGTTCGACTTAAATCGGCACGGTTGATTTTAGCTTTACTTAAATTTGATTGGCTCAGGTTGCTCCCGGATAAGCTAATTCCCATTAAATTCACTCCGCTCAAATCAACCTTATTCAGGTTCGGCGCAAGTACTGCTAAATTACCGTTTCTGAGAACGACTTGAGTAAACGTTCTTTTACCTGCTGCATATTGTTTAAGAAGTTCAGCAGCACGATATTTTGCTGGAGGATTAGAAATTTGTGATTGAGGATTAGTCATATTCTAGGGTTTGCAATGAATGACTAATCAACTATTCAGCTCAGAAAAAATAAAACCGGAATACTGAACGTAAAATTTGATACTCAAATAGACACATTCAAACAACGATACTGAAGACTACCCTTAAAGATTTGATTAAGTAGAAGATCCCAATCCAACAGCAACTCTAGAATCTTGTGTTGCCCATTTAGCAAACAGTACAGGATTCTAAAGGAGTTTCTAATGATATGGGAGTGCGGAATTACAGATGAAAAATAGATGAACAAAACAAGAGTTTGATGCCAAAAAATGGATGCAACTGCCAATGCCATCACTCAAGGTCTACACATGCCAACTGCATCCTTTGAAGTCTAACTGATATAGCCTGATGCACCGAAAAGTGTTGCAGGGTAGTGCTTTCGGATCAATTACCATTCTACGTCTGAGCACATATGCAACATGAAACAAGCGATACCTCGTATCGAGGTATCGCTTAAATCCGAGTCAACTCTATGTAAATTAGTGCCATATGCAGATGAAGCAAGCATAAATGCTACTTGAAAGCACTAAGCCCTACCATGCTTGCAATATCAGCAATACCATTATTTCCAGGGCGTGTTTTACAGCGCTTCGCGCTTGAATATGTTTAGATTTTTTGTTGTGTGCCGCGCTCCGCGCGGCACACAACAAAAAATCTGTGGCTTAATTAATTGAAAATGGCTGTAAGATTCGCTAAGAGGGTTGTTTTTCATGTGCTTCGCGCACGAAAAAATAACTTTTAAAACAGACCCTAGTATTTCAATCGCAAACCTAATAGCAGAACCGTCCCCCTGAATCAGGTGATGATTGATTTTGGGCTTTGCGTAATGCGCCCAAAAGCGTCGAAGCAAGGACACAGCGTTTCGTGGTGCTATTGACTGTACCGACAAACGTGAGTTTGCCAAGTTGCCCATTAACTCGACCTTTGTGATCAAACTCTACTCGATAGATGCCGTTTGATTGAGCCAGAGTCGTTTCATGTGAATCAATCTGTACTGTCGAGTTAAAGGTTTGCCAATCCAATGATGTCGGGAGCGTATTAGCATTGTGGGTGATCCCTTGCACAACACCATTGTTGACCTGGAAACTCGCTCGCCATGAGACTTGATGTCGTATCGCTTCTGATTGTGCCTGGCGCATTAACTGAAAGGCTTTGTCTTGAGCTGTGTTGAGAGTTTGGGTATTGAGAAAAGAATTCCAGGATGGAGCAGCGATCGCCATCAACATTCCCAGAATCAAAATCACGGCTAGAAGGTCTAATAATGTAAAACCAGCAGTCGTTGAGGTTTGATACGCACCAAAATTTTTGCCCCTACGGCGGAGCAATCTTACCCTGCGATAAGTTGTCATACATGCACCCTGATAGTCTTGAGTTGAGTTGTTTGTGCTGAAAAAAGCTATAGCGAGAATAATCAATCAAGCTACAAAGCTTTGGACATCATATTCTCAGCAATTTGATAAGTTTTGATATCGCTCGGTCTGATCATGCGATTTCTCTAGAATTCCCAACCCGATTACTAAACGTAACGAAAAGCTAAATTTAAAGTTCCTACTTTAAACACACTGTCCTTAAAAATCACATATTCAGTAAAACCTGAAGATTGATGATTGGCAGTGCGGCGTTGCCGCACTGCCAATCATCAATCTTCAGGTTTAATAAATCCCCGCTCTTAAGGATCATGGCTTCAATACATTCGGACGTTTTTTTGAAACGCGTGGCAATGCCACGCGTTTCAAAAAAACGTCTGGATTGATTTAATCTGTAATCTTAACTATTACTCGCCTGTCCCAGTGCGTGTTGTGCGGTTTGGGTTAAGTGTTGGATTGCTGCTAAATCCGGGATAGTTGCTGTACTCTCCATCTTCAGCCAGAGCAAGTATTCAATGTTGCCTGCCGGTCCCACCAGGGGTGACCAGGTTAAGCCACCATAATGCCATCCCAGCGTTTGAGCCGTTTGTAAAACTTGGGCGATCGCCCCTGCCTGGTCTTGCGTATTACGAACAACGCCCTTTTTGCCCACTTTATCCTTACCCACTTCAAACTGCGGTTTGACTAGCAAAATTGCGTCTCTAGGTGGCTGCAATAAGTCCCAGATGGGCTTGAGCACTTTAGTTAAAGAAATAAAAGAGACATCAACGACTGCTAAATCAGGATGGGGTTGGTCAGGTTCATATAGGTCTTCGGATTTGAGGTAACGAATATTCGTTCGTTCTCGTAAAATCAAACGGGCATCCTGGCGCAACTCCCAAGCTACTTGCCCATAACCGACATCAATGCCATAAATTTTTTGGGCACCTGCTTGCAGCAAACAATCAGTAAATCCTCCCGTAGAAATGCCGCCATCTAAGCAAATCCGGTCCTCTATAGAAATCGGAAACGTAGCTAGCGCTTTCGCTAACTTCTCACCACCTCGGGAGACAAAAGGCGATCGCTGTTTGATTTGAATATCTGCGGCTGGATCAATTTCTGTCCCTGGTTTGTCGATCACCTGCCGATTGACCAATACATCGCCTGCCCGGATCAGCCGCTGGGCTTGCTGTCGGGAAGCACACAGGTCGAGGTCTACTAATAGCAGGTCAAGTCGTTGTTTAGCCAAGGGATCGAGATCAGATGAGATTGCACCCAGATTTTAAGGCTTTTCTTTCGATTAAGATCAACATAGCGTTTGGGTTATGGCTATGGTGATGGATCGTGCAGTCAACACTCCCCCCCTCGAAAGTGGCGATCGCTTGACTCGTCCGGAGTTTGAGCGGCGATACCAGGCGTCTCCGCGTATTCATAAAGCCGAGTTAATTGAAGGAGTAGTGTACGTGGCTTCCCCAGTTCGGGCTAAACGGCATGGTAGACCTCATGCAATTGTAATGGCATGGCTAGGCGCTTATTGGTCAGCCACGCCAGGAGTAGATATGCAAGATAATCCAACCGTTCGTCTCGATATTGATAACGAACCACAACCAGATGCGCTCTTGCGGATTGAACCGGAAGCTGGCGGCAATTCTGTGATTAGCGACGACGATTACATTGAAGGCGCACCCGAACTGATTGTTGAAATTGCTGCCAGCAGTGCTTCCTATGACTTGAATGCTAAACTCAATATCTATCGCCGCAATGGAGTGCAAGAATATGTGGTCTGGCAAACCCACGACAATCAGTTAGATTGGTTTCGCTTGCAGGAAGGGCATTACATTCCTCTGGAACCCGATACTCAAGGGGTGATTCGGAGTGTTGTATTTCCTGGATTATGGCTTTCTGTTCCAGATCTGTGCCAGGTCAATCGGGCAGAATTGCTGGCTGTGTTGCAAGAAGGACTACAAACGCCAGAGCATCAAGCTTTCATAGCACACCTTGAATCAGGAAAATCCGCATGAAAATAGGGTTGATTGGCACTGGATTGATGGGTTTACCCATGGCAGAACGACTCCTGGCAAACCAGGTGCCTCTGGTCGTCTATAATCGCACGGTAGCGAAACTAGAACCATTGCAGCAAGCTGGAGCTGAAGTTGCGGCATCGGTCGAGGAGGTCTTCAACCAGTGTCAAGCTGTAATTTTAATGCTAAGTGATGCACCTACTATCCATGAAGTCGTGTTAGCGGAATCAGTGCGATCGCATTTAGTTAACCGCACTCTGATTCAAATGGGTACCATTGCGCCGAGTCAAAGCCGTAGCCTGGGTGAAGCGATCGCCGCTGCCGGAGGAAGCTATCTGGAAGCGCCCGTTTTAGGAAGTATCCCTGAAGCCAAATCCGGATCATTGTTGGTAATGGTTGGGGCTTCACCAGAGCAGTTTCAGCAATGGTCGCCACTGTTAGAAAATTTTGGTAGCAATCCCGTATTAGTCGGCTCTGTCGGCACAGCCGCAGCCCTTAAATTAGCACTGAATCAATTGATTGCCGCTTTAACCAATGCTTTCTCGCTGAGTTTAGGCTTTCTGCTTGAGCAAGGTGTTGAGGTTGAAACATTCATGCAAATTCTGCGGCAGAGTGCGTTGTATGCACCGACCTTCGACAAAAAGCTACAGCGAATGCTGGACAGCAATTACGATAATCCCAACTTCCCCACCAAACATTTGCTCAAAGACACCAACTTGTTTCTCACAGAAGCCAACACTTCTGGGTTGCAAATCGATAGCCTTGATGGCGTCCGTAAAGTTTTAGAACTAGCCTGTAGTATGGGTTTGGCAGATTCAGATTATTCGGCACTATTTGCGGCGATCGCAATCGAACCAACTGAAGCATAGATAGATCAGTGATCCACAACGCGGCAGCATAGGGGTTCTCAGTCAGGTGAGGCTGGTGCAGGCTTAAGTCCGCGCCACCCCCGCACCATCCATTGAGGATTGCTATAAAATGGCGATAGGTTTGGTTTAAAAGCGGTGTTTGAGAGTGTAAATGATGGTAAGCCCTACGCAACTTAATATCCAGGTCGAGCCTCAACCCAGTGCTGCCCGGTTAGAAGAATTGGGCGTTTTCAAATGGTCGATTTGGACGAAGGATGTCTCGGAATTTCCCTGGACTTATGATGAGCGGGAAACCTGTTATTTACTGGAAGGGGAGGTCATCGTTACCCCGGATGGCAGTGAACCAGTACGATTTGGCAAAGGCGACCTGGTGACGTTTCCAGCCGGAATGTCCTGCACCTGGAACATTTTGCAAGCCGTCAAAAAACATTATTATTTTGGCTAACGTTAAAGCATTGAGCATTGCTTAATGGCGGGATGAATTTACCCGTGAAACCGAAGGTTTCACGGGCAAATTCATCCCCAAAATCATCTACGCCAGACGCTGATGCAGGAGGCGCGAGATCCTCAACATGGATCTCGCGCCTCCTGGCTTGAGGAGTATTCGCTCAGGAAACCGATTTAAGCGGAGAGGCATCTGGTTCCCAGATGCAAATGGCATAGCCATTATCCATACGGGCGATCGCTGTTTCATCGCCTCTCTGAGTAATTTTGGCAACAATTTCCAGCACCTTATTGACCTGAGATTCCACCCGAAAAATGCTGTAATATCGACCATCGGTTAAAACGGCAGCGATGGATTGTTCTAAATCAGGGACGTGAATCTCTAGCGTTTGGTACTGATCTTGAGATACCAATAGTTTACATAGAGCGGGTTCGGTTAATTGCAGAGAAGGGGATGAGTTACGTGGGGTACGAGCTGCCGGAACCGCATCCAGTTCCCAGATCCAGATCGCATATCCTTTGGCAGTTTGGGTAATCGCAGCCGCATCGCCCCGATGGCTGAGTTTAATTGCCAGACTCAATGCCCGTTTACTATCGGATAAGGTTTGAAAAAAGCTAAAGTAGCGATCGCCAACCCGAATCGCGGCTAATGGGTGGTCTTGATCGGGCACTCGGATGTGGCAAGAGTAATACTGGTCACGAGATGCCAGAATGAGGCACGGCACTGGTTTAGCCCGCCGTGTTATAGCTGGAGAGTAAAACTGGGGTTGCATCAACAGTGTCGGGGTATTGGGAGATCACTCAACTCATTACTGACGGATTATACCGAATCAGAAAATCTGATGGGGTTAACCAAGACAAAAGCGATCGCAAAAATTAGCACCCCGTAGTTATGCAAAACGTTTGCTTGGAGCAACTTAGGTTCCCAGATTGATTAACCTATCAGTCTTTTAAGAGAGCAACAGCGAAGCCATCGCTTTCTTAAAAAGAAGAGTAAGTTTTATAAAATCTACGAGCCTTAACCATCGGCAAGCGTCTCAGCAACAAATTTCTATAATTAGGTGACGTATTTTACCTGGCATAAGTTGCCGAGTTCCGTAGAGTAACAGTCCAAACCAATCCCCATCAACACTGCGTCATCCAATTGTGAAATTTGGTGTGGATGCCGCGCAAAGCGCGGCATCCACACCAAATTTCACAGCTCAGATCATAAAACGCTGGAGACGTTCCTTAAGACTATCTCCAGCGTTAATTGCACGTACACGTATGAGTGTTAGTAAAGCGTCTACAAGAGATCGAGATAGTCAGTGGCGACCCAGTCTCCGCTGGAAAGCTCTGACCACTCTACGCCTCCGCCCGTTTGAGTCACACCCGTTACCCGAACAACGTCACCCCGATAAAGGGTTTCGCCTGTATCTGAGCCATTGGGTGAACTACGGACAATCAACGCAGCAGCCGTTACCTCTGCTCTACCCGGAGAGCCGCCGCCGCCGCCATTACTATCATCACTGCTGGATAAAAATTCTGTTGCGATCCAGCCTGAGCTATCCGATAGCTCCGCCCAGGTGTAGCCTCCGGCTGATTCTTGTTCGGAAGTAATAGTAACCGCTGCACCACCGCCTGTACTGCCCACGATGGTGCCGTTGGGAGTGCTACGAATGTTGACCCCGGTTGAAGAATCGACGTAGTAGGTGCCTGCTGGTAAACCATCGCTGCCACTGTCGCTGTCGTCACTACTGGCGAGAAAGTCTGTCGCGACCCAACCTGAGCCATCCGAAAGTCTTGCCCAGTTGTAGCCCCCAGCTGATTCTTGTTCGGAGGTAATGGTAACGGATGAACCATTGCCTTTACTGCCAATGATGGTGCCGTTGGGTGTACGACGGATATTGGCTCCATCAGAAGAATCAATGTAGTAAGTGCCCGCAGGCAGCCCACCCCCACCCCCATCACTACTGCTGCTACAGGAATTACCAACCCCAAAAGGGCTATCTGCGTTTTCAGCATCGCTCAAGCCTAATGCATCAGCCGTTGCCGGTCCCACAATTCCGTCAGCACTTAAATCGCTGGCAGTCTGAAACCGTCTGACTGCAGACTCTGTACCGCTGCCAAAGATGTCATCAATTCCACCGGAATAATAACCCTCATCCTGCAACGCTTCCTGGACATCGCTAACGGCTGAGCAAACATCTCCATACTGAACCACAGCTTGCGCATTGGGGGCAGCTGTCAAAATTGAGGCAGCAACTACTCCGCTAGCCACACTGACAAGTGCAGTAGGAGATAGGTTTGGAGTTAATTCATCGAGCGATCGCAGTTCCGGGGCAGGAGCTGGATCTTCATACGCTATTGCTGCGTGAACAAATGCGAGCTGTTCCATAAGGCACTCCAAAGAATTCTGGAATAAGGAATATAGTCCACAGGTTTGTTAAAAATTAGGGGTTCAAGTTTAGTACGATTGAACCAACAATTGAAACCTCTAACTTCTATACTGACTAATTCATAGGATACGCCACCTTTTTAGAAACCAACAACTCTTTCGTTGAGAATGATTTTATTTACTTTTATAACGGCTTGCATTGCCTATCAATTTTGCTGTTCCAATGGGCTTTATAAAGGGATAAAACTAAAGGAATGGAGCGATCGCATAAGTCTGAAAAAGCTTATAAAATCATCCTTTTAGGGGATTTTTTCTGGACTAAATAATGCTAATCGAGATACTTTCCTATAAATTCTTTAGAATTTCTCAGCTTTTGCTTCTAGCAAAATTTCTTTAGATTGCAAACTGTATCATGCGATCGCTGAACATACCACACATCTTTAATATCCTGAGTTAGCAGTATCACCGCTAAAAATCAAGTTTGCCCATGGAATCTTCCTTAAGCTCCCCATCTAAAATCTGATTTAATTCTTAAACTAAAGATCTCCATAAAATAACTTAAATAACCTATTTGGCGAAGCCGCACTCCGCTAAACAAGCTAAACAAGTTATGGTTTTTAATGTCGTCAGGATCCTGATGGGTTTAGAGGGTGTTTTAAAAGTCCTACTGTCGGTAGCAACCTGTTTCAGATCCCCCTAAACCCTACCCTCCGAGAAGGGGGATTTAGGGGGATCAGCCAGTGTCGAAAATCACAACCAATCACTTTTCAAACAGCCTCTGAGCGCTCCGAAAACGCTCAGTTTTTTCACGACATTTTTAGATCCTTCTCAGCATAGGGTCAGCAGTGGCTCAGAGCGATCGCACACACTGATGATTACAGCGGTTCTTAGATGAGTGATCTAGACGCTGATCAAGGGCTAAGGGCTAGATTTAAGCATCTAGCCCTCAGCTAACACCACGCCTTACCTCAGGCTGGAGGACGCCATGAATGTGCGATGGAACCAGTTCATTACTCGAACGCTCCTCTGGTTGCTCGGAGAAATTGCCCTCAGTCTGATTGGCTTAGACACTCTGGCAGACTATAGCGAATTCGTGTTTGAGCCTCATAAAATGACCGCTCTACAAGAACTGTCCATGATGTACGATGGGACACCCAGCTTTGATCACCCACTGACGGGGTGGGCGAGCCACTACCGCTTCCGCCACTGAATCAGCCGCCACTACTATAAAATCAGCCGGGGCACCGACTTGAAGACCATAACAGGGTAACCCCAGGGCGATCGCTGCATCAGTCGTGGTCATAGCAAATGCCACGGCTAACTCTTCATCGGTGCGAAAGTCCGATCGATAGGCAATCAGCATCGCCCGTTCCAACATATCGGCATCCCCAAACGGCCACCAGGCATCGCGAATGTTATCGGAACCTGCAAAAATCGTCACCCCGATTTGCCGTAATTGGGCGATCGGTGGAAATTCGTGGCTGCCGGGGGCATTGGTCATAATCGTGACGCCTGCCTCTGCCAGTTTTTCTCCAGTCTGATATAAAATAATTTCCGGCACCTGCCCCAGGCAATAGGCATGGCTCACAGTGACCTTGCCTGCCATGCCATGCGCCAGCGTTCGCAATGCAATCTGTTGCAGCTGGTAAGCCCCTAAATGATCGGGGTCATGAAGATGAATATCTAACCCAACCCCATGTCGGTCGGCGATCGCAAAAATAGCATCCAGTTGCCCAACAATATCGCCATCGATCGATGCCGGATCAAGCCCACCGACTAAATCGGCTCCTTGAGCGATCGCCTCATCTAACAACTCCACCGTGCCGGGACAAGAGATCACGCCACTCTGGGGAAACGCCACAATTTGCATTGACACCCAATGGCGATAGTCTTGCCGCAATTGCAACAACGTTTCCAAATTGTTTAGCCCCAGTTCCGGGTCAATATCAACGTGCGTCCGTAAATAGGTCGAACCCCGCGACACCGCCAGTTTTAGCAACTCCGTTGACCGCTGCTCAACCGCAACTGTCAACTTCGACAGCGCTTTTTTTTCTGCCACGACCCGTTTACGAACCGTCCCCCCCCGGATATGCGGCTGCCAACCTGCCCCCAAAAAGGTCTTGTCTAAATGAATGTGACCATCAATCAAACCGGGTAAAAGCAACGCTCCTTCCAGGTCGATTTCGTTGGCGATAGGTTCCAAGCTACCCTGAGGTTGACCCATTGCGGCAATGCAACCCTCTTTCACATAAACAGTTGTGCGAGAGCCATCGGGTAGCGTCGCCCCTTTGATCACGAGATCGTAACTATACATAACTTTACTACTAACTTCCTGCGAAGCTGCCGTACGTTTTCAGGACAGCGGTAAATGCTGAAACCTTATAGTAGAACGAGGAGGGACAGGGTTACTGTTTTGTTGTTGACGATAACGTAGGTAAAGAGGATGTCTAGCATCGCTGGTAATTACTAAGTTTTGTAGATTCCCAAAATCTGACCCAAGAATTTCACTTTTCCAACTTAACGTTGAGATCAAGTGAACAGGATAGTGGTTTATGACTAACGACATGACTGTGATGACTAAAATCGCTCATGACCTTTTGGTACTGCAACAGCGGCGTGCCACTGGTGAGTTAGTCATCACCCCTAGCCAGGCAACCTCCCCCCAGTGGCAACTCTACTTTTACTTAGGACGACTCGTGTATGCTACGGGCGGTAAACATCCTGTTCGACGCTGGTATAGAGCATTCAAGCATCACTGCACCGATGCCGCTGCTATGGATTGGTTAACCGAAGCCCGATCTGACCATGCAGTATGGGAAGTTGATTTACTCAATCAAGCCGTTAGCCAGGGATATATTAGTGCGGCGACAGCTAAAGCGATTGTTCAAGATATCGTGCGAGAAGTGGTGTTTGCGTTTATTGGCAAAGGCTCTTTAGATAGCTCCTGGCATCCGGGTAAACCGATTACTCAACAAGCCACGTTTCTTTCGGTTGAGCAGGTTTTAGAAGAAGCTCAGCAACTGCGCCAGCAATGGCAAAGCTCTGGGTTAGGGCACTTACAAGATTTATTGACGCAATTTTCTCCCGATTTAGCACCCGTCATTCGCGATTCTGAGCAGCTTAGAAGTAAAGCGTCTCCGGTCGTTTATAAGAACTTAATTAAATTAATGCAGGGGAAAAAGACGCTATGGGATGTTGCCTTGCATACGCAGCGATCGCTCCCTATCTTGATTCGTTTCCTGTTGCCCTTGATTCGTCAAGGCGTGATTGAACTCAAAGAAATCCCAGATTTACCCGCCCATTGGTATAAAGCAACGGTTGCAACCCATCCACGTAAACCGGCGAAGCTGATTGCTTGCATTGATGACAGTCCGGTGATTGGTCAAATGCTAACGCAAATTTTACAGCCTGCTGGTTATGAAGTATTAACCATCCTCAATCCATTGCAAGGGATTGCGAATTTATTAGACCGTAAACCTGATCTGATTTTCCTGGATCTGGTGATGCCAAATACCAATGGCTATGAATTATGTACCTTTTTACGAAAAACGTCAGCCTTTCAAGACACCCCCATTGTGATCTTGACGGGTCATGATGGCGTTGTCGATCGGGTTCGGGCAAAGCTAGCAGGCTCCTCAGATTTCCTGAGCAAACCCCCAGAACCCCATAAAGTGCTGCAAGTTGTGCAGAAATATCTGGGGGAAGCGATCGCCGTAGACATTCATCCTACTTCTAATTTTGCGATCGCCTAAACCGATACCTGGGCACAGATCAAGGGAATGTGAGTGAATCCCCTAACTCGGAGATTCACAGTCCCGTTCGTGTGCCAAAACGCTCAGTGGATGACCGATTGAAGCTAACCGATGAAGCATGGCAATAGCCAAAATTCCATTTGCAGTCGGTATCCCTATATTCAACTCACCAGGAGATTTCATCATGGCAACTGTTCTTGTCGTCGAAGATACGCTAACCCAGGCTGAAGTAATTTCAGCCACCCTTCGTAAAGCCGGATTTAACACCGTTCTGGTAACCAGCAGTGAAGATGCCAAAATCAAAATCAAACAACAAAAACCTGATGCGGTCGTTTTAGATGTTGTTTTACCGGGTGAAAGTGGCTTTGAACTTTGCCGTGAACTCAAAGAAAACCCAGAAACCCGTAGCATCCCAGTCGTCATGTGTTCGACCAAAGATGGCGAGATGGATAAATTTTGGGGCATGAAACAAGGGGCTGCTTCCTACTTGACAAAACCTCTGGATACAGAAGAATTAGTCCGCACCGTGAAGTTAGTCGTTCAAGGATAAAGACGATGACTCAAGCTCCCAGCGTTGAAAAGACCCAGTTATTTTTAAGCTTCCAGCTTCCACCTCAAATTCAAGCCATGCTGCCGATTAAGCAATTGCTTGAAGTCCTGACCCTAGCGCCCCATCAAATTGTTCCCATTCCCGATGTCCCAACCTATGTCATGGGAGTTTGCAATTGGCGGGGGGAAGTACTGTGGTTAGCCGATCTGGGCTATCTGTTGGGAGCCCCTCCGTTATCGCGTCAAACCTACTTACCATCGAACTACAGCGTCATTATTGTTCAACATCAAACTCATATTCTCGGATTGGTGGTTGAGCAAATTAGCCAGATGATTCGGTGTTATCCAACCCAGATTCAACCTATTCCTATCCTGCAACAGCAGCCCCTGGAGCGATCGCCTTATTTGCAAGGTTACTGGCTAAGTCCCCAAGGAGAAACCCTACTGGTTTTAGATAGTGCAACCTTGATTGATTCTTTAGCAACTAACCCGTCATAAGGACTGTCATCATGCTGGTCAATGGTCATTCTTCTGCTGCTTCTCAATCTGATACGCACACATTTGTCACGGCAACAGACGCTGCCCCTACCAATACCCATCCTCGCAGCAAACGCACACCAAACCCCTCTTCACCTCCGAAAAAACCAGGTTCGTTTAATCTCAAATCGTTTAAATTCAGTCAGTTAACACTCAGAACAAAAGCAACTATTTTAGCGATCGCTCTGGGGTGTGTGCCCGTCGCGGTGATTGGCGGAGTAGCGTATCTGGCTGCTGACAAAACAATTGATACAGAGGTGCGGATCACTCAGGTTGAACAAGCATCTAGCTTGATAGATGCACTCAATCGTTTTATGTTTGAACGGTATGGTGACATTCAAGTTCTGGCAAACTTGCCCATTCTACGAGATCCGAGACTGCGCGACGTATTGACGGCACAAGACAAGGTGCAAGTGCTGGAGCAGTACAAAACCAGTTACGGAACCTACGATAGTATTGCGGTCTTTGATCTCAATGGCAATCCCCTATTACAAACCAGTGGAGCAGCATTAGGCAATCATCGCGATCGCGCTTACTTTCAAGCGGTCTTACAAAGCGATCGCCCTGTGATTAGCACTCCAGAAATTTCAGCTTCATCGGGCATTTTAAGCATTCACCTGGCAGCCCCTATTAAGGATGTGGTTAGCGGCAGAACCATTGCTGTGATTCGAACCCGTATTCCTGTAGACAAGCTAGAAGCAGTGATTCGCGACTTTGGTGAGACCGATGCAGATGAATACCACGTCTTTGATGGGACTGGTAAAATCTTCATGGCCGTTGAGCCAGACCAGTTAAATCAACCCATTGATTCTATTTTCCCTGGGTTTGCGGCTGTTCGCAGCGAAGGCAAACCGACCACCTTGATTTCGTCCGATAAAGATAGACAGGAACCTCAGTTGATTGGGTTTGATGTCACAGATAATCTGGAAGGAATGCCCAATCTCAACTGGGGAGTAGCCTTTGCGGCGTATGCAGACAATGTTTACAAAGCACAAAATGATTTGAGATGGGTGTTGTTATTGGGCACCTTGATGACGTCGGGTATGGTCGCATTAGTCGCGGCATTCCTGGTTAAGCGAGCGACCCAGCCCATCCAAGATGCGGCGAAAGCAGTAGAACAGATTGGGCAAGGTAGCCTTGATACTCGACTTCAGGTGGTAGGACAGGATGAATTAGCCGTTCTGGGAAGCAACATCAACCTGATGGCAGAGCAAATTGAGACACTGGTAGAAAACCAAAAAGCAGAAACCCAACGGATTGAATTGGCTCGTCAGGAAGCCCGTAGTGAAGCAGATCAAGTTGCTACAGAGCAGCGACAGCAAAAGGAATTTCTGCAAAAACGAGCATTGGAACTTTTGATGGAAGTAGACCCCGTCAGTAAAGGAGATTTGACGGTTCGGGCAAGCGTCACCGCCGATGAAGTCGGCACGATCGCAGATTCCTACAACGCCATTATTCGCTCGCTGCGGCAGATTGTACAGCAGGTGCAAACCGCATCTAAAGCAGTAGCTGATACCGCATCTCATAGTGAAACGGCAGTCGGAGCCTTATCGGCAGAAGCGACACAGCAGATGCAGGTAATTATGGGTGCATTGGAGCAAATTCAAGCAATGGCTACGTCCATTCAAGGGGTTGCCAGTCGCGCTAAACAAGCAGAACAAGGGGTGATGCAAGCCAATCAAAGCATTCGAGCAGGCGACGAAGCGATGAACCGCACCGTTTTGGGGATTTCTGAAATCCGTGAGACGGTGGCAGAAGCGGCTAAGAAAGTGAAGCGTCTGGGTGAAGCATCTCAGAAAATTTCTCGCGTGGTTAACCTGATTGGTAACTTTGCGTCTCAGACCAACTTGTTAGCACTCAACGCCTCAATTGAAGCCGCTCGTGCCGGTGAAGAAGGTCGAGGCTTTGCGGTCGTTGCTGAAGAAGTGCGATCGCTGGCGCAACAATCAACCGTTGCAACGGCTGAAATTGAACAGTTGGTGGAAGAAATTCAAACCCAAACTAACGAAGTGGTCAACGCCATGGAAGCAGGTACAGATCAGGTGGTCAACGGAACCAAGTTAGTTGAAGAAACACGGCAAAAATTGGGACAAATTGGCGCAGTCAGCGGTCAGATTAACCGATTGGTCAAAGAAATCTCCCAAGCCACGGCGATGCAAACTCAGGCTTCCACCAAAGTCAGCACAACCATGCAACAGGTGGCAGCGATCGCCAATGACACCTCCAAGCAATCTGAAACGGTAGCGAGTTCCTTTAACCAATTGCTGCAAGTTGCCAACGAGCTACAAGTTAGCGTTTCCCAGTTTAAGGTGCAGTAATTGACGCTGAATTTACTTCATCACCCATAGCCATGGTGTTCGTTTGAAGGATGAATGTGAATGTGAACCCTTCGGGTTCACATTCACATTCATCCCAAGATTTAGCAAATCTACCTCCGTCCAAATCAGCGTTGTAATCGTCCTAATCCCTAATCCTTAAATCTCTCCATTGCCATGTTTGTCCTCGACCCAGAAATTCGTGATCAGGCATACTTGTTTTTCACTCAAGAATCGGTGGAGTTATTGCAGATTCTTGAGGAAGGATTACTTGACCTGCGGCAGGATCGAAGTGTTCCCAAAATTCATGAATTAATGCGAGCAGCGCACTCGATTAAGGGGGGTGCTGCCAGTATTGACTTAACCAGCATCCAAGTCCTGGCGCACCAGCTAGAAGACGTGCTGCGGGTGTTATATCGGCAAGAGGTCGAAATCGATCGGCAAGTAGAAGATCTCTTACTTCAAGCTTATGATTGTTTGCGATCGCCATTATTAGAACAAGTCCAAACGGGCAGTCATGATCCTGAAGCGGCACTACAACGGGCTGAGCCGATCTTTTCCCAATTAAAAGAGAAACTGGGTGATACGGTAGACCTGGATGCCAGCCTGCCCTCGTCGGTGGAATTGGGTGTTGATATTGTCCAGGTTGTGTTTACAGGCGATGTCGAACAAGGGCTTCAGCGGTTGGAGCAGGTCTTATCCTCACCAGAAACCGAAGAAGTTGCCGGGGAAATTCGGGCGCAGTCAGAGGTGTTTATTGGTCTGGGTGAACTGCTGAGTTTGCCGGGGTTTGCCGCGATCGCGAAAGCTACCATTGCCGCACTACAAGCCCAACCCCAGCATATGTTGGAGATTGGACGGATTGCCCTCAGCAACTTTCGGATTGCTCAGATGCAGGTGATTGGCGGCGATCGCAATCAAGGGGGTGAGCCAGAAGCTGCCCTTCTCAGCTTTACGCACATTACTTTAGACCAGGAACACGATGATCATCCCGATCACCCGATTGCCTTTGATCAGGATCAATTGGATGAATTAGATCAATTGGGTGAATTGGATGAATTGGATGAGCTTCAGGATGAATCCGTCGATCCTGACTTTTTTAACATCTTAGGAATTCTGGAGGATGAAGACTTAGAGGATGTCGGACTAGAAGATAATTTTTTCGGGCAACTTGCCGACCTTGATTTAGAAGGGCTATCCGACTCCGGGGTCTATGCTGAATCCCATCTGACATCGTCTGTCCTGCTGGACCAGCCTGAAGCGGGTCTAAGTTCTGACCTGCTATCACTAAATCATGCGATCGCCAATGCCAATTCTCTGGTTGTACCCGTTGAAGCAGAGGAGGTGACGTTAACCCCTCTATCCCCTTCATCCCCATCCCCTCTGTCTCAATCGCCGCTGCCATCGCCAGAACAGCCCGTTAAACTCGTTTCTAACCCGGTTTCTAATACGGTGCGGGTCGATTTTGCGCGGTTAGAGCGACTCAACAACCTGGTGGGTGAACTGGTCACTCACGAGAACAGTTCAGTGCTGCAAAACCAGCAGCTTCAAGAGACTCTTACGCTGATGGTGCAACGGTTCAGCCATTTTGAACAGATCACTAAAGAACTTCAAGATTGGAGCGATCGCCGCCAAAACGAACGTGCCAAATTGCAGCACATTAGCGATCGCAATACCCCCTTTGAATCCCACACTCACGGACGGCTAAACGCCTCCCAAGCGTCCCTGCAAGCCTTACCCCCCCCTCCACCACCATCTCCATTTTCTGCCTTCCACGCTGAAGCAGATTTTGATCCGCTCCAGATGGACTCCTATAGCCATCTCCAGACGTTGGTACAGGAGACGATCGAAGAAATTGCTCAATTAGGAGAAGCCATGCGCGATATGGCACTCCTGACTCAGCAAGCTCAACAACCTCTGCGCAAGAAACAACAGACCTTAAAACAAATTCGGAATGATTTGTTGTGGGCACGGATGTTACCTCTGGGCGATGTGCTCCAGCGCTTTCCCCGCATGGTGCGTACTTTATCCAATACGTTTCATAAACGTGCCACCCTCAAGCTTAGTGGAACGGCAACGCTGGTCGATAAAGTATTGCTAGAAAAACTCTATGATCCCCTCGTGCATTTGGTTCGCAATGCCTTTGACCATGGGATTGAATCTCCTGAAGAGCGAATGGCTCAAGGAAAATCAGCAGATGCAACCATTGAAATTCGTGCCTACCACCGTGGCAATCAGACTTGTATTGAAGTCCAGGATGATGGTCGGGGCATCAATCTAGAAGAAATTCGCACCAAGATTATCAGCCTCAATCTCATGCCAGCGTCTGAAGTTCTCACCCTATCCGACGATCGCCTTTATAATTGCCTGTTTATTCCTGGGTTTTCAACGGCTCAGAAAATCAGTGAATTATCCGGTCGGGGCGTTGGTTTAGATGCGGTGCGATCGCAAGTCAAAAGCTTGAAAGGCAGCATCACCATTGTCTCGCAACCGGGGAAAGGCACCACCTTTACCTTACGTTTACCGCTGACGCTGACGATCGCTAAACTGCTAGTTTTCAGCCTTCATTCTAGTCTGATGGCGTTGTCTGTCGATAGCCTGGTTTCGATCGTGACAGCGTCTGCCGATCAAATCCAAACCATTCAAGGAAAACCATTTTATCGCTGGCACGATCAACTGATTCCGCTCTACACCCAATCCATCTTTCTTCAGCACTATCCTCTAGTCAGAAGCTTTACTGAAAAGCCAAAGGCAATTCCCTTGCCGCAAGATGGCAAAATTCCTCTGCTGCTCATTTCTGGGAGTTCGCAAGTCATAGCGTTGCAAGTCGATCAAATCTTGCAAGAACAAGAACTGGTGATTAAACCCTTTGGTTCTGCCATTGCACCACCACCCTACCTCTATGGCTGCACCATTTTGGGCGATGGTTCGCTGGTGCCGGTGATTGATGGTCAGGCATTGGTTGCACAACAACAGTCACAATCCATGGCAACTCAGATTGAAGCATCTGATCCAGCCGTTTTAGAACCGTCCCATCGGAGCATTCCCGCTATTCCACCCGCACCTGCAATTCCTCTGGTATTGGTGGTGGATGACTCACTCACGACGCGGCAAACCCTGATATTGACCCTGAAAAAAGCAGGATATCGCACCATACAGGCGCGGGATGGACGGGAAGCCTTAGAGCACTTGCATCGCGACACAGAGATTCAAGCTGTTTTTTGTGATATTGAAATGCCCCACATGAATGGCTTTGAGTTTTTAAGTTGTTGCCGCCAAACATTTCCTAAAACCCATTTGCCTGTGATTATGCTGACCTCACGGGGAAGTAAAAAGCATCGTCAGGTGGCTGATCTGATGGGAGCCACTGCCTTTTTAACCAAGCCTTATTTAGAACAAGATCTGCTGAAAACATTAAGCACAAATTTGTCGTCTCACTCCTCTACCAGCACGCCTGTCTATGCAAACCACTAAAGTCAAAGAAGCCACCCTGCAAGTTTTGATAGTGCCGATTCAAAATCTGCAACTCGCCTTGAAATTACAGGATGTTCAGAAGGTGATTCGCACACCAGAAATCTTCAAGGGCGGACAACAGCAGTTAGGCATTGCCCATATTGAAAACCGCGAAGCGGTAATTATCGATTTACATCAAAAAATCTTCGGTTGTCCCAATCCCGTGACTGAGCAATATGTGGTTTTGCTGGAAGCGCCCGATCAAACGCTTTATGGGGTGTTATCTACCGCCTTACCCACGATCACCGCATTGCCCCTGTCAACAATTCATCCCTTACCCTGCGATTACCGCGATCGCGATAGTTTAGGCATTGCCAGCCACACGGCATCAATTCGCCACAACAACACAACCCAAACCCTATTTCTTCTGGATCCCGCTCGTGTATTGGTAAATGACGTTTCATTAACTTCATTTCAACTGGGCGATCCAGAATCAGCAGATGAATAAATTCAATGCGATGCATAGGTTGGCGATCGCCCGACAAAAATCAATCCCTGGTTCTAACCCAGTTTATATTGCCCTAGCGTAGGGGCATAGCATTTATAGCGGTGTACGCGTTCGTTCAGTACAGAAACGGTGTGGTGGGGCGCGGAGCGCCCCACCACACCGTTCTGAATCAACCTGCACAGCGCTACAGTAAAAGATCCTTGATTGATCTCGAAAATCCTTGCCCAAATGCTATGCCCTCACAGGATTGGATGCCTCCGACCCAATCATTCATCAGGTTCTCAATGAGTCATCGGTAGGATGCTTCCTTTTACAGTTTGTGAAGCTACTGCGATCGCACCTTTAGAATGAAGTCATTGAGACTTTGGTAAAAACAGATGGTGCAAGAGCTTACCCACCCCGGAACCAAGGCTGCGACACGAGAAGAACTAGAAGCCTTTTGGATGCCGTTTACGGCAAATCGACAGTTTAAAGCAAATCCTCGCATTTTCGTTTCTGCGAAGGATATGCACTATATGACCGAAGATGGTCGGCAAGTTTTAGATGGAACGGCAGGTTTGTGGTGCGTCAATGCCGGACATTGTCGCACCAAAATTATTGAAGCCATTCATCAGCAAGTTGCCACCTTAGACTACGCCCCCGCCTTTCAGATGGGGCATCCTGGAGCTTTTCAGGTGGCAGATCGGCTAGCAAAAATGCTACCCGCTGATCTCAACCATGTCTTCTTTGCCAATTCCGGTTCCGAAGCCGTCGATACTGCCCTAAAAATTGCGATCGCCTATCACCGAATTTGTGGTCAGGGCACCCGGCAACGCTTGATCGGGCGAGAACGTGGCTACCACGGCGTAGGTTTTGGCGGCATTTCGGTAGGTGGCATCGGTCCCAATCGCAAGGTCTTTGGTAGCCTTCTACCGGGCGTCGATCACCTGCCCCATACCCACAATCTGGAACACAATGCGTTCAGCAAAAAGCAACCGGAATGGGGTGCCCATCTAGCAGACGAACTAGAACGCATCGTCGCATTACACGATGCCTCCAACATTGCAGCCGTGATTGTTGAACCTGTAGCCGGGTCAACAGGCGTTTTGATTCCTCCCAAAGGCTATCTCGAACGACTGCGAGCAATTTGCGACAAGTATGGCATTTTGCTGATTTTTGATGAAGTCATTACGGGGTTTGGACGATTGGGCACCGGCTTTGCCGCAGATTACTTTGGCGTCATTCCCGACATGATCACCGTGGCAAAAGGGATTAGCAACGGCACCGTCCCCATGGGTGCTGTCTTTGTTCGCCAGGGTCTCTACGATGCCTTTATGGATGCACCCGAAAACAGCATCGAACTCCTGCATGGCTATACTTATTCGGGGCATCCAGTCGCCTGTGCGGCATCCCTGGCAACCCTCGACATCTACCAGGAAGAAGGGCTTTTCCAGCGTGCCCACGACCTATCCGATTACTGGGAAGCTGCCGTCCATTCACTCAAAGGCTTACCCCATGTCATCGATACGCGCAACTTAGGCTTGGTTGCAGGCATTGAATTAGCTTCTATTCCCGGAAAACCGGGTGCTCGCGCCTTTGAATGCTTTTTGCAATGCTACCAAAAGGGATTACTAATTCGCACCACTGGCGACATTATTGCCCTGTCTCCTCCCTTAATTATCGAAAAACATCACATCGATCAGCTGTTTGAAATGCTGGCGGATGTGTTGAAAGGACTGGCTTAACCCGCAAGACGCTAGACTTCAGACCCTAGACCTCCGAGGTTTTAAAAACCTTGGAGGTCTTAGCGATCGCGGTACCTTATTGGAGACTATTTTTCAAAAGCCATGCAGAGCATGGCTTTTGAAGCATAATCTGGTTCTTAATCGACTGAAAATCGTTATAAAACGCTGGAGAGAAAGGTGGCAGCATTACACTTCCTTTCAGTGTTTCGGAAGGTTAATTTATAGGTAGTTTTAGAGCAATCTGACCCTATGAAGCTACCTGCGTCCTGGTCATTACCTGAATCCATCAAAAATCGATTTGGGCAAAAAACAAGTGGCAAACAACGAGCCATGATTGCTGATGGACATCTGCTATTAGTCCTGCACCTTGTTCCCCAACCGGGCGATCGCACCCGTGAGGCAGTCTTATTTTGGCGCAAGCCAGGCGGAAAATGGGAATACAGTGGTGGCGGGGTTGGGCTTCAGCCCTTAATTAAACATATCCAGAGTTATAACCAGGCAGAAGAACACCTGAGCCAGGAATATCAACAGGCAAGCTCAGCCGAAGATTACTTTCGCTTATTAGAAGGCATGGCTCCCTTACGGTTGGCAACTAAAAATCTACAGGCGACGTTACAGGCTGCCCGTGAAGGCATTCCTGAAGAACGAGAGCTGATTGATTTACGAGATTGGGTTTATGACATTGAGCGCACGTTAGATTTGCTGTACGAAAATACTAAAAATGCCCTGGACTACGATATTGCCAAACGGGCAGAAGAACAGACGAAATTAGGCATGAAGTCCGTCGAGTCTGGGCATCGGCTCAATGTTCTGGCAGCTATTTTTTATCCGCTGACAGCAGTTTCCTGTGTCTTTGGCATGAATGTATCCAGTGGCTTTGAGAATGCTCCCATCCTCGCTTTTTGGATGGTTGCGGGTGGGGCGATCGCCCTGGGCATTTTTGTCCGCAATTGGGTGACCCGAGGCAAATGGCTTTAATCCATGGCAATGGATGGAGGGCATCGCAGCGTTGCGGCGATGCCCTCCATCAACGCCAGGGTTGATCTTCCGTTAGCTAATCAGCTGATTGACGCACTCTACAGTTAGCTGTTGCACATTCGTCAACACAATCTCAGCGCCAGCGGCTTTTAGAGTATCGGTATAGGCGATCGCATAATCTGGAGGCTCCTGGGCATGGGGCGGTAAAACTCCCACCCCAATCCACTGTCGCTGGGGCGCAACCTGACGCACTCTCTCAACGGTTTGCATATCGGCTACGGTGTCGCCCACATAAATCACAACAGCAGCATCCTCAATTTCTACCGGACGTTCCTCATCATGATTACCGTGTTCTAAAGTGCCGTGTTCCAACTGCCGCACCGTTTCCAACAATCCGGTGGGGTCGGGTTTACCGGGGGCATCTTCCATGGCGACTAGCACAGGATTCTGCAACCCCAACCGCTTTTGCAACACATAAGTGGCAGACCCTCGCGTCGCACCACTAAAAAATCCCCACCCGATCTCCGCCTGCGTCAGTTGCGTCAGATAATCGGGCTGAACTAATAGAGGTTCCTGGCAAATATAGCCATTCCAATTCTCTGGATCTGTACCTCGATAACGGCTTTGGAAAAAAGCAACCAATTCTTCATAGTTCAATGTCACCTGATCGCGCGCCATGCCCTTGAATTCAAAATAACGATAAACCAACTCACGCGAGGCTTCCCAATCGTTATTCCAGAGTCCTTCTGCCTTCAACCCATCAATCTCGGTAGCAGAAGGACGAAACCCACCGGCTGTAAATTGTTCAACAGTATCAGCCAGGGCACGACGGTAAGACCCCCCGACATCCCGGATAACCCCATCAATATCAAAAACAAGAATTGCAGATTTTGTCATTTCGCTTGCGTGAAGTATAGATTGTTTTTTGAAAGCCTTACTCCACAAGGTTCTCACAAAATAACCGTAATGTATCGACGGACAAACCACTATATTTCTTCGCAAGTTATCAAGATTTGGCAATACTGCGATCGATAAAACGCTCACAATTAGCAATACCTGGATTACTATAAAGGATTGTAGTATTGAAGACAGCGTGGGTCTGTAGTGGAGGTGTGTTTGTCGAAGTTCATCCTGAAAGTTCTTTGGCTCGAAGAGAACGTTGCACTTGCGGTTGACCAGGTGGTAGGAAAGGGCACAAGTCCGCTAACCTCATACTTTTTTTGGCCCCGGAATGACGCTTGGGAACAACTAAAGACAGAACTGGAATCGAAACATTGGATTTCGGAACCAGATCGGATCGAGATTCTCAATAAGGCAACTGAGGTGATCAATTACTGGCAAGAGGAAGGCAAGAAGCTTCCTATGTCTCAGGCTCAAACAAAATTTCCAGATGTTACCTTTACTGGAAGTGCATAGCATTTAGACATATAGCCGAGTGTAAAGGTAAGGTTTAAGCACAGGGCGAATTTGAACAGGAACCTGTTTCCATAGTGTTCAAACCAGTGTGCTGTATAACGTCAACCATGCCGTTTGTCTAAACCATAGACAAAAAAATAATAGTTCATGATGCAGATCCAAGCTCTGCATCATGAACTATTACTCAAACTCAACAGGGCACCGATGGGGTGCCCTTTTCTATTCTGAGCGCATAGCACCCAACCCAGTGTCCTTTTTAATTCAAAACCATAGTGGCAGCCTTGCAGAGCAAGGCTGCCACTATGGTACAGCAATTGAGTGCTTAGTCAGGACGGGGTGCAGGGGTAGAACCCCTGCACCCCGTCCTAACCAGCCCTTTGGCTGCTATGTCTAATCTGTTGAATTAAAACTTTCCATAATCGCCAGACTCAATCCAATACGAAACGGAGGATGCAGCCTCACATGTTCGATCCCTTAAGATTTAATGGCGATTCTGTTAGATGACACTGAATTTAAATCATGCCACCTGCTGCCTGAAACCGCGCACGCGCACGCTTTAACGCCTGGGTAGCCTGGATTTTAGCTTGACGATCGTCATTAGAAACCTGGCTGAATTTAGCTTCAGCTTCCGAATAGGCAGTGCGAGCGGCGTCTTTATCGATCGCATCTCCTCGCTCAGCCCCATTCACCAAAATCGTGACTTCATTTTGATCCACTTCAGCAAAACCACCCATCAGGGCGATCGCCAACCATTCCTTACTGGCACGCACTCTCATAACACCCGTATCTAAAGCGGTGAGTAAAGGAGCGTGACCTGTAAGAATACCGAGTTGCCCCGTGGTGCTAGGGAGAATCACTTCCTCTGCGGTGGAATCCCACACCGTCTTGTCAGGAGCAATAACACGAACAGTTAATGACATGACTTCCGCTCAAGTAGTAAATGTGAAAACAGATCAGGAGTCAGAAATTAGGGATCAGGGATAGGGAACAAGCCATCAGGCGATCGCCTGACTCTAACCCTTCACAAACCTGATCCCCAATTTCTCAAACCTACTTCGCTTCTGCCTTGATCTTCTCAGCTTTGGCGATCGCCTCATCAATGCTTCCAACCATGTAGAAAGCTTGCTCAGGCAGTTCATCCAACTCGCCGTTGAGGATCATGTTAAAGCCTTTGATAGTTTCTTCCAGCTTGACGTACTTGCCAGGAGAACCCGTAAAGACTTCAGCCACAAAGAAAGGCTGTGACAGGAATCGTTCAATCTTACGAGCCCGAGCAACTGTCAGACGATCATCTTCAGACAATTCATCTAGACCCAGAATGGCAATGATGTCTTGCAATTCTTTATAGCGCTGTAAGGTTGACTGGACTTCACGCGCCGTATCGTAGTGAGAATCACCCACGATTCCAGGCTGAAGCATCGTTGAAGTAGAACCCAGAGGATCAACCGCTGGATAAATCCCTTTAGACGCCAGACCCCGAGACAATACCGTTGTTCCATCTAAGTGAGCAAAGGTCGTTGCAGGAGCTGGGTCAGTCAAGTCATCCGCAGGCACATAGACTGCCTGAATGGAAGTAATGGAACCTTCCGTGGTGGAGGTAATCCGCTCTTGCAGATCGCCCACATCCGTTCCCAGAGTTGGCTGATATCCTACCGCAGAAGGCATACGCCCCAACAGTGCCGATACTTCTGAACCTGCTTGAACGAAGCGGAAGATGTTGTCAATAAACAGCAATACGTCTTGCTTATTTACATCGCGGAAGTATTCTGCCATCGTCAGCGCCGAAAGACCCACGCGCATTCTGGCTCCGGGTGGTTCGTTCATCTGACCATAGACCAACGCGATCTTAGAGTCGCCCAGGTTATCTTTGTTGATAACGCCAGACTCCATCATTTCGTTGTAGAGGTCATTTCCTTCACGAGTACGCTCACCAACACCGCCAAACACAGACACACCACCGTGCTGAGTTGCAATATTGTTGATCAACTCCATCATGATGACAGTCTTACCGACGCCTGCACCGCCAAATAGACCAATCTTGCCACCACGTCGATAGGGAGTCAGCAGGTCAATCACCTTAATTCCCGTTTCAAACACAGACGGCTTGGTTTCCAAGTCTGTGAGTTGAGGGGCAGGGCGGTGAATCGGAGAAGTGTCTTTTGTATTAACAGGACCTTTTTCATCAACGGGTTCGCCCAAAACGTTGAAAATGCGACCCAATGTGGCAGCTCCAACCGGAACGCTAATCGGTGCACCGGTGTCTAAAGCTTCCATGCCGCGAACTAGACCATCGGTCGAACTCATCGAGACAGCACGTACCTGGCTATCTCCGAGCAGCTGCTGCACTTCGCAAGTAACCGAAACTTCTTGTCCGGCTGAGTTTGTCCCAGTCACAATGAGTGCATTGTAGATTCGTGGCATCTTCCCAGAGGGGAATTTAACGTCTACAACGGGACCAATGATTTGGGTAATGTATCCAATATTTGTTTTTTCTGCTGTGGTGACCATGCTTACGCCTATCGTGTGATCAGCTTTATCCAGATACCTGAAACTAAGAAATTTAGGTGGGCATAACCTAGCAGAAGCTAGCGTTAACGATTAGACACAATATATTCTAAGGGTTATCGTGCACCTATCCACACTAACCATCGCCCATATACTGAAGTTGACAGCAGTGAGCTTGACAGCAAGGAGTTGCCAACTTTCAGATTACCACTGAATACAACTCTTATAAAAAGGTTAAGACAGAAGATCTGAGACTCCGTCTAAAAAATGCTCTCGGCGTAGCCCATCCATCTTGATACCAACGAAATTTAGTGGAGTAGGCGTGCGCTCTACTCCACTTTATAAATTGTTGGTGAGAGCCGCGCTCCACAAAGCTCTCAAACAGCAATCACTTGCGCTTGCCTTGACGTCTCTTAAAGGCAACTCCTAAACCTGCCAGTAGAGCTAACCCCATTGTTGAAGATGGCTCGGGCACAGAAACCGGATCCGGCGTCGGCGTTGGGGTCGGAGTCGGAGTTGGTGTAGGCGTTGGAGTCGGCGTTGGAGTTGGGGTTGGTGTAGGCGTCGGTGTTGGGGTTGGCGTCGGTGTTGGGGTTGGAGTCGGTGTTGGGGTCGGCGTTGGCGTTGGGGTCGGAGTAGGCGTTGGAGTCGGGGTTGGGGTCGGCGTCGGGGTTGGCGTCGGGGTAGGCGTCGGGGC